>JASFPU010000018.1:0-12989 GCA_050115855.1 Holophagae bacterium | reverse complement strand
CGCGAGCGCGCCTCGGAATGCCGGCGCACCGGGCGCACCACGCGCTCGCCGACGCGCTCGCCACGGCCGAACTCTTTCTCGCCCTCAGAGCCCGCCTCGACGCACGCTCCCTGGGCCAGCTGCTGTGACGTGGATGCCACGCTGCGGCAGGCATTCAGAACTGATGATTGATATGGTGATGAAGATCTCATCGCCTCGACTGCACTGGACCGACGGTCCCGTGACACCACCTCTCCGGAGTGATTCATGAACGACACCAACACCACCTACCCACCCAAACCCCACATCGTCGAACGCGCCCACATCAACTCGATGGACGAGTATCAGCGGCTCTACCGGTTGTCGCTCGACGATCCCGAGACCTTCTGGGCCAAGCAGGGCGAGCGGATCACGTGGTTCCACCCGTACAACGAGGTCTACGACCACGACTACGACAACGTCGACTTCGGCTGGTACCTCGGTGGCCGGCTCAACGCCTGCTACAACTGCGTCGATCGCCACCTCGCCACCCGCGGCGACCAGGACGCGATCATCTGGGCCAAGGACGAGCCCGGCGAGTACGAGCACATCACCTACCGCAAGCTCAAGCATGAGGTCAGCAAGGTCGCCAACGTGCTAAGGACCCACGGCGTCCGTCGCGGTGACCGGATCTGCCTCTACATGCCGATGATCCCCGAGCTCGCCTACACCATGCTCGCCTGTGCCCGGATCGGCGCCGTGCACTCGATCGTGTTCGGCGGCTTCTCGGCCGAGTCGATCCGGGACCGGATCCTCGACGCCGGCGCCCGGATCGTGGTGACCGCCAACGAGGGGCTGCGCGGCGGTCGCCGGCTGCGGCTCAAGGAGACGGTCGACCGCGCCGTGGAAGGTCTCGATCAGGTGGAGACTGTCCTCGTCGCGCGACGCACCGACAAGGACGTCGCCATGAAGGCCGGCCGCGACCACTGGCTCGATGCCGAGTGCCGCAAGCAGCGCTCGACCTGCACCTACGAGTGGATGGGCGCCGAGGACCCGCTGTTCATCCTCTACACGTCGGGCTCCACCGGCAAACCGAAGGGTGTGCTCCACACCACCGGCGGCTACATGGTCTACGCCGCCATGACCCACGAACTGGTCTTCGACCACCATCCGGGAGATGTCTACTTCTGCGCCGCGGACATCGGCTGGATCACCGGCCACAGCTACATCATCTACGGGCCGCTCGCGAACGGCGCGACGACGGTGATGTTCGAGTCGGTGCCGACCTACCCGACGCCCGACCGCTACTGGCAGGTGGTCGACGACCTCGGGGTCACCATCTTCTACACTGCTCCGACCGCGCTGCGCGCGATCGTGTCGTCGGGCAACGACTGGGTGACCAAGCACTCGCGGTCGAGCCTCCGGATCCTCGGCACGGTCGGCGAGCCGATCAATCCCGACACCTGGCGCTGGTACCACGACGTCGTCGGCAACGGCGAGTGTGCCATCGTCGACACCTGGTGGCAGACCGAGACCGGCGGCATCCTGATGACGCCGCTGCCGGGCGTCACGCCGCTCAAACCGGGCTCCGCCACGTTGCCTTTTTTCGGCGTCAAACCGGTCGTGGTCGACGACCAGGGCATGCCCGAACAGGGTCATGAGGTCACCGGGAACCTCTGCCTCGAACGCACCTGGCCGGGCCAGGCGCGGACCGTCTGGGGCGACCACGAGCGCTTCCACGAGACCTACTTCACCCGGTTTCCAGGGCTCTACTTCACCGGCGACGGGTGCCGTCGCGACGCCGACGGCTACTACTGGATCACCGGCCGGGTCGACGACGTCATCAACGTCGCCGGCCACCGCCTCGGCACCGCCGAGATCGAGAGCGCACTGGTCGAGCACGAGACCGTCGCCGAGGCCGCCGTTGTCGGCTATCCGCACGAGATCAAAGGACAGGGAATCTTCGCCTACGTCTTCCTCAACCAGGATGTCGAGGTGACCAAGCCCAAAGAGCTGCTCGGCGCGCTCAAGGAGCAGGTCCGTCAGGTCATCGGACCGGTCGCGTCGCCGGACCAGATCCTGATCGTGCCCGGCCTCCCCAAGACCCGGTCGGGCAAGATCATGCGCCGCATTCTGCGCAACATCGCCGCCGGCGAGTACGAAGACATGGGCAACCTGACGACCCTCGCCGATCCCGAGATCGTCACGACGCTGGTCGAGGCCCACAAGAAGCTCGTCGAGAACGGCGGCGGATAAACCGAGAAAACGCAACGAGGCAAAGCAACGCAGCGAAACTGGACCAGGCGTCAGACACTCGGTCCAGTTTCGTCATCCGGATGGTCTTCGCGTTCTTCGCGCCGTTGCGCTTCAATCCCCTGCTACGGCGCCGCCGCCGGCCACGCCGAGGTGTCGCCGGACTCGAAGTCGTCGGCGAAAATCGGCAATTCGGTCTCGCCGCCCCACGCGGTCACCGATAGGTCATCGAGGTACCAGCCCCGGTCGGTGATCGAGCCGTCACTGCCGAGGGTCCAGCGGACGACGATCGACTGGCCGGCGAACGAGCTCAGATCGACCACGACCTCGTGCCAGCCCGCGGTTCCGGTGTAGCCGGGCGTGTCGCCGAACGCGGTGATGGTCTGATCGTTGTAGTCGGGTGACGGCGTCGCGAGGGTGAACGGGCCGCCGTCGGCGGAGATCGTGACCCTGCCGCCGTCGTAGCCGTCCTCGATCCGGTACCACTGCCAGAACCCGAGCTCGACGCCGTCCGCGTCCGGGATCGCGATCGGTCCGGCGTCGAGGGTCCACTGGGCGTTGTTTCCGTAGCTGTCACCCAGGACCGTACCCCAGACCTTCGAGCCCGAGTGGGCTCCCGCGGTCGCGTCGCTGCCCCACGCCCAGCCGGCCGACGGGGACAATCCGCCGTCAGTGGCCTCGAAGTCGTGCTCGACCAACGTCGTGATCGTCGACAGCTCGAAGTCGTGCACCGTGCTCCCGGCGCCGACCTGCAGCTCGGTCTGGATCACCCCGTAGCCGGCCGCCTCGACCCGGAACGTGTAGCTGTCCGCCCAGACATCGGGAATCGCGTAGTCGCCCGCCGCTCCGGTCGTGACCGGATCGAAACCGGTGCCGACCAGTGTCACCGTCGCGCCCTCGATCGGCGCTGACGTCGCGGCGTCGCTGACGATGCCGGTGAGCGTGTAGCGCGGCAGCGGCTGGAGCGCCACGTCGACCACCGTGGCGTCCGCCCCTGCGGTCACCACGACGCCGCTCACCATCGCCGTGTCATAGCCGGGAGCACTGATCACGAGGTCCCACGTGCCGGCCCCGATCAACCGGTGGTAGTCGCCGACGTCCGGGTCGGTCGTCACCCAGCTCCGTTGATCCTCGGTGTCGTGGCCGACGACCCGGATCTCGGCCGCCACCGCCAGCCCCGAACCGGCATCCGAGACGACGCCCCGGATCCCCGTGAGCGCGGTCTCGAAGTAGTCGAGAAACGACCGGCGCGTAAAATCGAAGTGATCGTCGAGCAGCTGGGCATCGAGCGACTTGCTGTCGGCCAGCTCGAGCGTGACCTCGCGACAGCCGTGGTACCAGTTCATGAAGTCCTGGCGATTGCCGGACGTCGTGTACCAGTCCCAACCGTTCGTCACACCCGGGTAGGGACACGATCCGGGACACATCGTGAAGTAGCCCGCCGGGCTCGCCGACTGGGCCGACGAGGCGAAGGCGATGCCGGTGTCGATCCACCACTGATCGTCCGGCGGCCGGACGCTCCACACGTCCCACGGGTAGTTGAAGACCTCGGCGCCGGCGTGGCAGTTGGCGGCGAGGGTGAAGTGCTCGGCCGCAGCGAGGTCGATCATCACCTGCACCTCGGCCGGCCAGCCCGGAGCGGTCGGATCCTCGGGTATGTCGGGGTTCGGAAAGCTCCGGTTCGCATCGACCCCCGACGCCGGCAGGTACCGACCCGCACCCGACACCGTCTGGTCACCGCCACCGAAGGTGCCGTCCGGGTTCGACAGCGGGTTGATCCAGATCACCGTGTTGTCGACCAGCGCGGTGATCTCGGGATCCGTGCCGTAGCTCGACAGGATGTGGTCGATCAGGTGGGCCGTCGTGCCGTAGCAGACCAGCTCGTCGCCGTGCATCGTACCGGTGTAAAGGATCTCGGGCTCGTCCTCCTCGACATCGGGGTTGTCCGAGATCTTGACCGCCCAGAGCTCGTGGTCGCCTTCACCCGACATCCCCAGGTTCACGAGGCGCGCGATGGACGGATAGGTCGCGGCCCAGCTGCCGAGCATCGTCTCGTACTGCGGCCAGGTCGGGTAGCAGTCCCACGGGAACGGCGGCTCGAAGGGCTCGGAGCACATCGTCAGCGTTTCTGGATGCGCCGTTTCCAGCGGCGCCGGCTCGGCCAGGTAGCCGAGCTCTTCCACCGCTTCGATGTCCTTGGCCGTACCCCAGCCGTACAGCACGGTGCCGCGGGACCGCTCGTCGAGATCCAGGTACTGACCGACCTCGGCGATCTCGGTTCGATCTCCGACCTCGACCCGGACCAGGATCGGCGGCTCGGCAGCCACGACTGAGACAGCGGTAAGAATGGTCACGATGACAAGCCGACCGGCCACGGAACGCATCGGGCCTCCAGACCGCGGGAGTATACGCGCTCCCTGTCCCCTACCCGTACGCGTTCCCGTCCCCGTTCCCGTCCCCGTTCCCGTTCCCGTTCCCGTTCCCGTTCCCGACGACAGTGTCCGCGACCCGCCGCAGCACCCTGCAACCGGGTCTCGTTCTGCGATAGTCTATGCCACAGGCGCTACCCGACATCGGAGGACCAATGGCCCCATCCGACCCCACATTCGCCGAGCTGCCGTCCTTCGACGAGCTGTTCGACCATCCGACGCTCGCCGACTGGCGCGAGCTCGCCGAGGCCAGCCTCAAGGGGCGCCCGGTCGAGTCGCTGACGGTGCGCACGCACGAGGGGCTCGAGATCGCTCCCCTGTTCACTGCCGACGACCCGGCCCCGGGGCCGGGCTTCCCCGGTCAGGCGCCCTTCGTCCGCGGCCGGACCGCGCTCGGCGCCGGCTCGTCGGGCTGGCGGGTCTGTCCGCTGGTCAACGACCCCGACCCCGAAGCCGCCGCCGAGCTCGCCGCAGAGGAGGCCGAGCGCGGCGCCGACGCCCTGTGGCTGGTCATCGACTCGTCGCTGCGCACCGCGGAGGAGGAGCAGGAACCGCTGCGCGGCGACGGCACCGCGATCCACACCTCGACGGCGTTCGATCCGTTCTTCGATCGGCTCGATGCGACCACGTGCGAGGTGCACCTCGACGCCGGGGGCAACGCGGCCGCGATCGGCGCCGCCTGGCTCGCCGCCGCCCGTCGGCACGACGTCAACCCGCACGCGCTGAGGGGCAGCCTCGGCTGCGATCCGCTCGGCGCTCTGGCCCGGGACGGCGTTCTGGGCGCCGGGCTCGACGGCAGCTACGACCAGATGGCCGAGCTCGCGTCGTGGACGGCGGTGCGCGCACCGGGGCTGAGGGCCGCGACCGTCAGCACGCTGCGCTACCACATGGCGGGCGCGTCCGCGATCGAGGAGCTCGCCTATGCTCTCGCCACCGGCATCGCCTACCTCCGCGCGCTGACCGATCGCGGTCTCGACGTCGGCACCGCCGCGGCTCGGATCGGCTTTCGCCACGCGATCGGCCGCGACCTCTTCGTCGAGGCCGCCAAGCTGCGTGCGGGCCGTCGCCTGTGGTCCCGCGCGACCGACGCCTGCGGCGTCGCCGAGGCCGACCGGGCCGCCCCGATCCATGCGGTTGTCTCGCCGCGGGGCCTGACGACCCGGGATCCCTGGGTCAACATGCTGCGAACCACGGTCGGCAGCTTCGCCGCCGCGGTCGGCGGCGCCGACACGATCACCGTGCTCCCCTTCGACTTCGCCATCGGGGCGCCCGACGATCTCGCGCGACGGATCGCGACCAACAGCCAGACCATCCTGCGCGAGGAGAGCCATGTCGGCCGCGTCGTCGACCCCGGCGGCGGCTCGTGGTACCTCGAGTCGATCACCGACCGCCTCGCGCACGCCGCGTGGGCGCGGTTCCAGATGATCGAAGCGGCCGGAGGTATGGCCCACGCGCTGGGCGACGGCGTCATCGCCGGCGAGCTCCGCGAGCTCCGATTCGCCCGCTCGCACGCCATCGCCACCGGTCGCGAGCCGGTGACCGGCGTCAGCTCGTTTCCCAACCTCGACGAGGGGGTCGTCGACCGGCCGACTCCGTCACCAACGGCGCAGCCCGACGCGCACCAGACCGGCGCCACCCAGGAGCTCGCCCATCTGTTCACGGCGAGCTGCGACGCGCCGCTCGACGGGACACTCGTCGACCTCGCGATGGAGGCCGCCGGCGCAGGGGCGTCCGTCGTCCAGCTCGCCGCGGCGTTGCGCGGAACCCGCAGCTCGACCACCCTCACGCCGCTGGCCGGCCACCGCGATGCCGAGGCCTTCGAGCGCCTGCGCGACGCCTCGGACGCCTGGCTCGCTGACTCCGGCGCCCGACCGAAGATCTTCCTGGCCAACATGGGTCCGGCCGCCGAGCACCGGGCACGCGCCGGTTTCGCCACCCACTTCTTCGAGGCCGGCGGCATCGAGGCGATCGGCAACGACGGCTTCGACAGCATCGACCAGGCGGTCTCCGCATTTCTCGATGCCGGCACCCGGATGGCGGTCATCTGCTCGTCCGACGCGCGCGACGGTGAGGTTGTCGCCGAGCTCGCTCGGGCGCTCGACACCGCCGGCGCCCGAACGGTGCTGGTCGCGGGCCGGCCCGGCGATCACGAGCAGTCCTGGCGCGACGCGGGGGTCGCCGGCTTCGTCCACGTCGGGTGCGACCAGGTTCGCGTGCTCACCGATCTCCTCAAGGAGGAGGGGGTGCTCCATGTCTGACGCCCGCACGCCGATCCCCGACTTCACGACCGTCGACCTGGCCGACCGCCGTCGACACGGCTCGCGCGCCGCGTGGAACGAGGCCGCGGAGGCCGCCGCCGGACGGCCGCTCGGCGAGCAGGTGTGGCCGACGCCCGAAGGGATTCCGGTCAGACCCCTGTACACCGCGGACGACCTCGACGGCGTCGATCACCTGCCCTTCCTGCCCGGGCTGCCGCCGTTCCACCGCGGGCCGTATCCGACGATGTACGCGTCGCGGCCGTGGACGATCCGACAGTACGCCGGGTTCTCCACCGCCGAGGACTCCAACGCGTTCTATCGCCGCAACCTGGCCGCCGGGCAGAAGGGCCTGAGCATCGCCTTCGACCTGGCGACCCACCGCGGTTACGACTCGGACAGCGACCGGGTGCGCGGCGACGTCGGCATGGCCGGCGTCGCCATCGACTCGATCCGCGACATGCGGATCCTGTTCGACGGCATTCCGCTCGACCGGGTCAGCGTGTCGATGACGATGAACGGTGCGGTGCTGCCGATCATGGCGCTGTACGTCATCGCCGCCGAGGAGCAGGGCGTCCCGCCGGAGAAGCTCGCCGGCACGATCCAGAACGACATCCTCAAGGAGTTCATGGTCCGCAACACCTACATCTACCCACCCGAGCCGTCGATGCGGATCATCGCCGACATCTTCCGTTTCACCTCGGAGCGGATGCCGCGCTTCAACTCGATTTCGATCTCGGGCTACCACATGCAGGAGGCGGGCGCGACCCTCGATCTCGAGCTCGGCTACACGCTGGCGGACGGCATCGAGTACGTGCGGACCGGCGTCGCGTCCGGGCTCGACATCGACTCCTTCGCGCCGCGCATCTCTTTCTTCTGGGCGATCGGGATGAACGTCTTCATGGAGATCGCCAAGCTGCGCGCCGCCCGGTTGCTCTGGGCGACGATCATGAAACGGTTCGGCGCCACCGACGCGAAGTCGCTGATGTTGCGCACCCACTCGCAGACGTCGGGTTGGAGCCTGACCGCCCAGGATCCCTACAACAACGTCACGCGGACCTGTCTCGAGGCACTCGCCGCGACCATGGGCCACACCCAGTCGCTGCACACCAACTCGCTCGACGAGGCGCTCGCCCTGCCGACCGACTTCTCGGCGCGCATCGCGCGGAACACCCAGATCCAGCTCCAGGAGGAGTCCGGCATCTGTCGCGTCGCCGACCCGTGGGGCGGTTCGTACTACGTCGAGCGGCTGACCGCCGATCTCGCCGGCCGGGCGTGGGCCCACATCGCCGAGATCGAGGAGCTCGGCGGGATGGCCGCAGCGATCTCGTCGGGACTGCCCAAGATGCGGATCGAAGAGGCCGCCGCCCGAACCCAGGCCAGGATCGACTCGGGGCGGCAGTCGATCGTCGGTCTCAACCGGTTCCCGCCCGACCACGAAGAGCCGCTCGACGTCCTCAAGGTCGACAACTCGGCCGTGCTCAACGCCCAGCTCGGGCGTCTCGAACGGCTCCGGGCGGAACGCGATCAGACCGCCGTCGATCGTGCGCTCGGCGCACTGACCTCGGCGGCCGAGACCGGCGACGGCAATCTGCTGGCGCTGTCGATCGACGCCGCCCGCGCACAGGCCACGGTCGGCGAGATGAGCTACGCTCTGGAAAAGGTGTTCGGACGCCACCGAGCGGTCATCCGATCGATCAGCGGCGTCTACCGGGAGGAGGTCGGCGACGACATGGAGGGCGTCAGCGAGGCACGAAGGCTGACCGACGAGCTCGCCGAAATCGACGGTCGACGGCCGCGGATCCTGGTTGCCAAGGTCGGCCAGGACGGTCACGATCGGGGCCAGAAGGTGATTGCCACGGCGTTCGCCGACCTCGGCTTCGACGTCGATGTCGGGCCGATGTTCACGACACCGGCAGAGACCGCCCGCCAGGCAGTGGAGAACGACGTCCACGTCGTCGGTGTGTCGTCACTCGCGGCCGGCCACCTGACCCTGGTGCCCGAGCTCCGGCGGGCGCTCGACGAGCTCGGCCGGCCGGACATCCTGATCGTCGTCGGCGGCGTCATCCCGCCGCAAGACCACGACGCCCTCCGCCGGGCGGGGGCGAGCCACATCTTCGGCCCGGGCACCGTCATCGCGGACGCGGCGATCGAGCTGCTGAAGGACCTCAAGGCGCGGCTCGGCCACTGAGAAGCGAGCGGGTCCGAAGCCGATCCCGATCCCGATCCCGAACCCGATCCCGAACCCGATACCGATGACAGCAGCAGTGGCAATGGCAGTGGCAGTGGCAATGGCAGTGGCAGTGGCAGTGGCAGTGGCAGTGGCAGTGAACAGTACCGCGCCGATCCCCGCGAATTCAATCGTCACCGGCGGGCGTGCCATCTTTGACATTGTGCCGAGCGCGCTCCGGCTTACATCGCGTGTCTCACAATGTTGAAGGGGGCATCCCGCGTTCGGCTGGCGGGCGAGTCAGGCCGAGGTCGCGAAGCGAGATCGGCACTGACCGCAGCCAGACGAGGGTGGGACGCCGCGCGCAGAGCGCGCGAGCGAACCCCGAGAGCGCTCAACTTAGTGCAGGCACAACGGTCAGCAGGAAGGCCGCCGGCGCCCGGGCAGCGCCTCCGCCTACGGCACCCGACGAACCACGAACAGCCGCCCGCCCGTCCAGGTTTCCGGCCACACGAGGGTTTCCCGGTCCACCTCGTCTCCGTCCGGCGACAGGATCACGAGGTCGGCCCGGTCGACCTCACTGGGAACCCTGGCGCGGATGATCCCGAGGCTCGCCGGCAGGCTGGCCCAGTGGCGGCGATCCCCGCTCGCCCCCTCGTCAGAGCCACCGCCGGCCGCCTGCACCCGTTCGGCTCGTGCTTCGAGGCTCGCCTGGGCGAGCGACTCGACGTCGGACAGCGCGACCGACGGCACCGGTGCGCCGTCGTCGGGCAGCTCGACCGCGGCGGCCCCCGTCGCCTGCGGCCCGCGCGGCGCGTATGTGCACCACCGGATGCTCCGATCCGGTCCGATCTGCAGCTTCGCGCGCTCCTTGAAGGGCCCTCGACCCAACAGCACCATGACGACGAGCTCGCGATCCGTCGCGACCGGGGGCGGTGCGAGCCCAGCCGGCTGATGGCCACTGGCTCCCTCGAGTAGCTCCGCCCGCAGTGCATCGACGAGTTCGCCTGCGTCACCGGTCGCGGTCACCGGTTCGAGCACGGCGAGCCCGTCACGCCAGCGCCCGACACCGTCATACGCGATTGCCGCCACCACACGGCTGAAGAGCCACTCACAGCCCGGGCAGTCGACGGCGTCGATCCGTCCGACGGTCCGGTCCGCGGCGTCGGCGGCGTTGACGAGATCCTGCAGCGCGAGGAAATTGACCACGCGCAGCGTCGTCATGAGCACGGCCTCGTGCGCCTCGGGCCGCCACGGCGGCTTCTCCGAGCTCGGGTTGAGGCCGGACACGACTCCGCCCTCGTCCACCAGCGCCGCTGCCGACAACGCCTCATTGCTCCGGCGGTAGGAGCCGAGCTCGAGCAGCGCCATCGCCCGTTCCAGCTCGACCAGCACCCGCTCGTCGAGCGGCGTCGAGTGGCTGCCGATCACGTCGAGCGCGCCCTCCGGCCCGTACAGGTAGTAGACCATTCCAGCGTACTCGGCCGTCGACGTGGCACAGCCGAGCAGCCCCGCCAGGAGCCACGCGATCGTCGCCGTCGTCAGCACGTGTCGGTTCATGACCCTCCCCCGCTCCCGCATACCATAAGCGAATCCAGTGCCGCCGGGTGCCGCGACCGTCGAGCGATCAGCGACCGTGACCGTCATCGGCACCGATCCGCCCACCCGGCGCGCGGATCCTACCTGGCCGAGCGTACGCGGGTCGAGCGCGAGATTGACGGCATGTTGACAGCGCGACGGGTCGGACTCCGCTATCCTATCCCGGGATGCGGCCATGAAGATCCTGGTTGTCGAGGACGAGCCACGGTTGCGCGAAGGACTGCTGGACCTGCTGTCAGCCGCCGGGCACGAGGTGACCGCCGTAGAGGACGGCCGATCGGCCGTCGAGCACGGCACCGCCGACAGCTTCGACCTGGTCCTGCTCGACCTCATGTTGCCCAAGCTCGACGGGATCGAGGTCTGCCGCCGGTTGCGTCAGGCACGACCGACGCTGCCGATTCTGATGCTCACCGCCCGCGGCGCCGAAGACGACAAGGTGGCCGGCTTCGCCGCCGGCGCCGACGACTACGTCACCAAACCGTTCGGCGTCCGTGAGCTGCTGGCGCGCATCGACGCGTTCGCCCGCCGAGCCGACACGGTCCCCACGGATCCCGAGATTCTCGAGCTTGACGGCTGCACGATGGATCTCGGGCGGCACCACTCGAGCCGTGGCGGTCAGCAACCGACCCACCTGACCGCTCGCGAGGTCGGCATCCTGCGCTGGCTGTACCGCCACCGCAGTCGCGCCGTGCCCCGCTCGGAGCTGCTCGAGCACGTCTGGGGAACCAGCGGCGATCTCCAGACTCGAACGGTGGACATGACGATCGCCAAGCTGCGACAGAAGATCGAGCGGGACCCCACTGAGCCGCGGATCGTGGTCACCGTCACCGGCACCGGCTACGCGTGGGGCGACCGGTGAAGGTCTGGCTCCCGTGACCTCGAGACGCCGGACGACGGTTGCCGCCGTCGCGCTCGCGGTCGCCGTGCTGATCCCGACCACGGCCTGGTACCTCAGCGGCTCCGGCACCGCGCACCAGAGGGCCGCCGAGCACGAGGCGAATGCAGTCGCCGGGCTCCAGGCCGAGCTCCACCGCGACGCCGACCGACTCTCGGTGCGTCTGGAGAGCCTCCGGTCGAGTGAGTCGGAACGGCCGTTCTACCACTATCAGAGCTTGACCCACGATCCGAGCGGCGCCGCCGAAGGCCTGGCCGTCGCACCCTCACCGCTCGCCCGGGGCGTGTCCGACCCGCTGGTCTGGGCCCACTTCCAGCTCGACGAAAACGGACTCGTCAGCTTGCCGACCGTCAATGAGCGCTTCCCGGAGCTGTCGTCGGGAGAGAGCTTTGCCCGCTTCTGCTCGCTGCTCGCCGACCTCCAGAACGCCGTGGTGATGGATCTCGAAGATGGATCGGGAGAGCCGACGGTGTCGGGCGGGCGCGAGGTCGTGCTCCGGCGCTCGGAGTGGGAGCAGATCCGCGACGCCGACAGCGTCTACGCAGCGATCACCGGCCGTGGGGCCTCGACGCCGGAACGGCCGCGATCGGGTTCGGGCGACGTGGTGATCCAGGTCGGACCGCTCAAGTGGCACACCATGGTCTTCGGCAGCGGTCCGACCCTGGCTGCGCTGCGCGACGTCGAGACCCCTCTCGGGGTCCGGCTCCAGGGCTTCGCCGTCGCACCGTCAGGCGTCGAGCAGTGGCTGGGCGCCGACAGCGGCAGCGAGATCGCCTTCGCACCGGTGGCCCCTCTGCCCGACGGGTATCTGCCGGCGATCGTCGCCGACACCGGTTGGCAGCTGAGCGCCGACGCCGGGCCGCTCATTCGCGCCGCCCACGACCAGGGAAGGGTCGAGATCGCACGTTTCCGCCGGCTCTTTGCCGTCGGCGTGGCGGCGATCCTGCTGTCGGCGCTGGCGGTGATGACCGTCATCCTCGAGACCGAACGCCTGGCCCGTCAGCGCGGCCGGTTCGCCGCCGCTGCCGCACACGAGCTCAAGACCCCCCTGGCCAGCCTCAGGCTGCACTCCGAGATGTTGGCGGAAGGCCTGGGGAATCCCGATCAGCACGACGTGTATGCCACCCGGGTGGCCGCCGAGTCCAGCCGCCTCGGCCGCGTCGTATCGAACATGCTCGACCTCGCCCGACTGGAGAGGGGCGCGCGGATCGCGACGCCGAGATCCGGCGATGTCGCCGCCGCGGTCGGCCGCTGCCTCGATCGGCTCCGACCCAGCCTGACTGACGCCGGGCTCATGGTGACGGTCACCATCGAGGAGGACCCCGCACCGGCGATGTTCGACGAGGATGCGCTCTGCCAGATCCTCGACAACCTGCTCGACAACGCGGAGAAGTACACCCGCGACCGGCCGGATCGAGGCGCAGAGATCC
>JASFPU010000017.1:0-13370 GCA_050115855.1 Holophagae bacterium | reverse complement strand
GCGAAATCGTGGGCATGGTCGCTCCCTGGTTCGGCTTTCGTCCGCGTGGACATCCACTCGGCTCGGGGTGAGTGAAACGCGGCTCTGACGTCAGGGGTCAGAGCCGCGGAAGAATACTCGAGATCGGACGAGCTGTCAACTGTCGCCGAGCGGTCGATCTCCCTTGGCCTCGATCAGGGCCGCCGCCGCGTCGGTCATCTCCTGGTACAGGTTGTCGGTCTCTTCCTGCGCCTCGAGCTCGTCCTCTGGCACCGGGTCGATCACCGTGCGCCGGTAGCGCGGCGCGCCGGTCCCGGCCGGGATGAGCCGGCCGACGATGACGTTCTCCTTGAGGCCGTGCAAATTGTCGACCTTGCCGGACACCGCGGCCTCGGTCAGCACCCGGGTCGTCTCCTGGAAGGAGGCCGCCGAGATGAAGCTCTCGGTGGCGAGGGACGCCTTGGTGATGCCGAGCAGCAGAGACTTGGCGGTCGCCGGCTCGCCGCCGGCCTCGATCACCCGGTCGTTCTCGCGCTGGAACAGGTAGCGCGGCACCTGCTGGTCGAGCAGGAAGTCGGTGTCGCCCGGGTCGACCACCTTCACGAAGCGCATCATCTGGCGCACCATCACCTCGATGTGCTTGTCGTTGATGGCGACACCCTGCGACCGGTAGACCTCCTGGATCTTGTCCACCAGGTGGCGCTGCATCTCTTTCTCGCCGAGGATCGACAGGATGTCGTGCGGGTTGACGGCACCCTCGGTGAGCGGGTCGCCGGCCTGGATGAACTCGCCCTCCTGGACCGACACGTGGGCGTAGCGCGGAATGGTGTACTCGCGCTGCTCCTCGGCCTCGCCCTCGACCATGATCCGGCGCTGGCCGCGGACCGGCTCGGTGATCTTTACCGTGCCGTCGATCTCGGACACCACGGCGGGGTCCTTGGGCTTGCGCGCCTCGAACAGCTCGACGACGCGCGGCAGACCGCCGGTGATGTCCTTGGTCTTCGACATCTCGCGCGGGATCTTGGCGATGACGTCGCCCGGAGCGAGCGTGTCGCCCTCGTTGACCGACAGGTGCGAGCCGATCGGCAGCTGGTAACGCCGGGTCTCGTCCTTCTTCGAACCGATGACCTCGATGGTCGGGATCCGCTTGCCCGAGCCGAGCGGCTCGATGACGATCTTGTGCGCGTGGCCGGTCAGCTTGTCGATCTCTTCGCGGACGTTCTCGCCCTCGATGAGGTCGTGAAAGTGGACCTTGCCCTTGATGGCGGTGAGGATCGACGACGTGAACGGGTCCCACTCGACGAGCGGCGTGCCCGGATCGACGTCGGCGCCGTCCTCGACCAGGAGGTGCGATCCGTAGGCGACCGAGTACCGCTCCTTCTCGCGCTGGCGCTCGTCGAGAATGACGAGCTTGCCGGTACGCGAGATGGCGACGTTCTCGCCGTCCTTGTTGGTCACCGCGGCGACGTTGAGGAACTTGATCTTGCCGTGGTGGTTCGCGACGTGGCGGGACGAGTCGCCACCGCGGGTCGCCGTGCCGCCGTAGTGGAAGGTCCGCATGGTCAGCTGCGTGCCGGGCTCGCCGATCGACTGCGCGGCGATGATGCCGACCGCCTCGCCGATCTCGACCGAACGCCCGGTGGCGAGCATGCGGCCGTAGCACAGCTGGCAGACGCCGCGTTCGGTCTCGCAGGTGAGCACCGACCGGATCCGGACCCGCTCGATGCCGGCCTCCTGGATCTGGCTCGCCAGTCCCTCGGAGATCTCGGTGTTCATCGGGCAGATGAGGGTCCCCTCGAGCGGGTCGTAGATGTCCTCCGCGACGACGCGGCCGACGATCCGGTCGCGCAGCTGCTCGAGGATCTCGCCGCCCTCGGTGATCGCCGTGACCTCGATGCCGTTCTCGGTGCCGCAGTCGTGCTCGACGACGATGACGTCCTGGGCGACGTCGACCAGCCGCCGGGTCAGGTAGCCCGAGTCGGCGGTCTTGAGCGCGGTGTCGGCCAATCCCTTGCGCGCCCCGTGGGTCGAGATGAAGTACTGCAGCACGCTCAGACCCTCGCGGAAGTTCGCCGTAATCGGCGTCTCCATGATCTCGCCCGACGGCTTGGCCATGAGGCCGCGCATGCCGGCGAGCTGCCGCACCTGCTCCTTCGAGCCGCGGGCCCCCGAGTCGGCCATCATGAAGATCGGGTTGAACTCGCCCGACTCGAGGTTGATCTCTGACATCTGGGTGAACATCTCCTTGGCCACGTCCTCGGTGACCTGGTGCCAGATGTCGATGATCTTGTTGTGCCGCTCGCCGGCGGTGATCAAACCCGACGAGCGCTGTTTCTCGACCTTCTCGACGTCCTTGTAGGCCTGATTGAGGTGCTTCTCCTTGGCCTCCGGAATGACCATGTCGCTCGACGCCAGGGACAGGCCCGACGTGGTGGCGAACTCGAAACCGGTCGACTTGAGGTTGTCGAGCAGGCTGATGGTCGGCTGGTGGCCGAGCCGCATGAACGAGAAGGCGACCAGGTTCTGCAGCCCCTTCTTCTTGAGCTGACCGTTGATGAACGGCATGTCGGCCGGCAGGTGCATGTTGAACAGCACGCGGCCGGCGGTGGTCTCGAGCAGCATGTTCTCGACCTCGATCTGGTCGGCGTGCATGAGATCCTGCGAGCCGCCCTGGGCGACCAGGTCGATCAGCTGACCGGTGTAGCGGAGCTGGATCGGCGCCTGGGTTGCGACGACGCCCGCCTGGTGCGCGAGGAAGACCTCCTCGGCCGAGGCGAAGGTCTTGCCGGCGCCCTTGGCCATGTAGTTCTCGGTGGTCAGGTAGTAGACCCCGATGACCATGTCCTGCGACGGCACCGCCAGCGGCCGGCCCGACGCCGGCGACAGGATGTTGCGCGACGACATCATCAAGACGTGCGCCTCGAGCTGGGCCTTCTGCGACAGCGGCACGTGGACCGCCATCTGGTCGCCGTCGAAGTCGGCGTTGTAGGCGGCGCAGACCAACGGGTGGATCTTGATCGCCTTGCCCTCGACGAGCACCGGCTCGAACGCCTGGATGCCGAGGCGGTGCAGGGTCGGCGCCCGATTGAGCAGCACGGGGTGCTCGCGGATCACCTTCTCGAGGGCGTCCCAGACATCGGGCGTCTGGAGCTCGACGAGCTCCTTGGCCATCTTGATGGTGGTCGCCAGCTCACGACGCTCGAGCTCCTGATAGACGAACGGCTTGAACAGCTCGAGCGCCATCTTCTTCGGTAGGCCGCACTGGTGGAGCTGAAGCTCCGGGCCGACCACGATCACCGACCGGCCCGAGTAGTCGACGCGCTTGCCGAGCAGGTTCTGGCGGAACCGTCCCTGCTTGCCCTTGAGGTTGTCCGACAGCGACTTCAGCGGGCGGTTGTTCGAGCCCTTGATGACGCGGCCGCGACGGCCGTTGTCGAACAGCGCGTCGACCGCCTCCTGCAGCATCCGCTTCTCGTTGCGGACGATGACCTCGGGCGCTCGGAGGTCGAGCAGCTTCTTGAGCCGGTTGTTGCGGTTGATCACGCGGCGGTACAGATCGTTGAGGTCGGAGGTCGCGAACCGACCGCCGTCGAGCGGAACGAGCGGCCGAAGCTCGGGCGGCAGCACCGGGATGACCTCGAGGATCATCCACTCGGGGCGATTGCCGGAGCGGCGCAGCGCCTCGACCAGCTTGAGCCGCTTGGCGGCTTTCTGCCGCCGCATGATCGCGGTCTCGGTGCGCATCGTCATGCGCAGCTCGGCCGCCATGTCGTCGAGGTCGAGCACCTCGAGCAGCGAGCGGATCGCCTCGGCGCCCATCTTGGCGACGAAGGCCTCACCGAACTCGTCTTTGGCCTCGCGGTAGTCCTCCTCGGTCAGGATCTGCTTCTCCTCGAGGGTCGTGTCACCCGGGTCGAGCACGACGTAGGCCTCGAAGTACAGCACGCGTTCGAGCTCTCGCATGGTCATGTCGAGCAGCAGACCGATGCGCGACGGCAGGCCCTTGAAGAACCAGACGTGCGACACCGGGGCCGCGAGCTCGATGTGCCCCATGCGCTCGCGCCGGACCTTGGACTTGGTGACCTCAACGCCGCACTTGTCGCACACGACGCCGCGGTACTTCATCCGCTTGTACTTACCGCACAGACACTCCCAGTCCGTCACCGGGCCGAAGATCTTGGCGCAGAACAGGCCGTCGCGCTCGGGCTTGAAGGTCCGGTAGTTGATGGTCTCCGGCTTGATGACCTCACCGTGCGACCACGAGCGGATCTTCTCCGGGCTCGCCAGCCCGAGCCGGATCGCGTTGAAGTCGTTGAGGGGTTTCGGCTTCTCGAAGAAGCTGCGGACCTCGGTCAGGTTCGAACGCTCCATATTCACTCCCCTCACTCGTCATCCTGCTGCAGCAGCTCGACGTCGAGCGCGAGCGCCTGCAGCTCTCGAACCAACACGTTGAACGACTCGGGGAGCCCGGGCTCCTCGGGCACCTGGCCCTTGACGATGGCCTCGTAGACCTTGGCCCGGCCCTCGACGTCGTCGGACTTCACGGTGAGCAGCTCCTGCAGCGTGTGGGCGGCACCGAACGCCTCGAGCGCCCAGACCTCCATCTCGCCGAGCCGCTGGCCACCGAACTGCGCCTTGCCGCCGAGCGGCTGCTGGGTGATCAGCGAGTAGGGGCCGATCGAACGGGCGTGGATCTTGTCGTCGACCAGGTGGCTGAGCTTGAGCATGTAGATGTAGCCGGTGGTGACGCGCTGCTCGAACGGCTGGCCGATGCGACCGTCGTAGAGCAGGCTCTTGCCGTCCTCCGGCAGACCCGACTTCTCGAGCATGTCGCGGATCTCGTCCTCGTTGGCGCCCTCGAACACCGGCGTCGCGAAGCTCAGGTCGAGCTCGTGGCCGGCCCAGCCGAGGTGGGTCTCGAGGATCTGACCGACGTTCATCCGGGACGGCACGCCGAGCGGGTTGAGGATGATCTCGACCGGGGTGCCGTCGGGCAGGAACGGCATGTCCTCCTCGGGCAGCACCTGAGAGATCACGCCCTTGTTGCCGTGCCGGCCGGCCATCTTGTCGCCGACCTGCAGCTTGCGCTTCATGGCGATGAAGACCTTGACCTGCTTGATGACGCCGGGCTGGAGGTCGTGGCCCTCGCGCAACCGCTCGATGCGCTGCTGGTTGATCTTGTCGAGCACTTCGATCTGCGACTCGGCCTGCCGGACGACGAGCCGCACCTTGTCGAGCAGCTTGGCGTTCTTGAGCGGCAGAGCGAGCAGGTCCTTGCGCTTGAGCTGGCGCAGCGCGTCGGCGGTCACCTTGCCGTTCTTCTTGATCACCACCTCGCCGCTCTTCGCCTTGACGTCCTCCGCCACCTGGACCCCGAGCAGGATGGTGTTGATCTTCGAGTCCCGGACCTCGAGGATGATCCGCTTCTCGTCCTCGGAGTTGGTCCGGATCCGGTCGATCTCATCGTTCTCGATGGCGAGCTGGCGCGAGTCCTTTTCGACACCCTTGCGGGCGAAGACCTGGACCCCGACGACGACGCCCTCGATGCCCGGCGGGCAGCGCAGCGACGCGTCCCGGACGTCGCCCGCCTTCTCACCGAAGATCGCGCGCAGCAGCTTCTCTTCCGGCGTCAGCTGGGTCTCGCCCTTGGGCGTGACCTTGCCGACCAGGATCGAGCCCTGGCGGACCTGGGCGCCGATGTGGATGATGCCGGCCTCGTCGAGCTGGGCGAGCGCCGACTCCGACACGTTGGGGATGTCGCGGGTGATCTCCTCCGGACCGAGCTTGGTGTCGCGGGCGGAGGTCTCGAACTCCTCGATGTGGATCGAGGTGTACTTGTCGTCCTTGACCAGGCGCTCCGAAACGACGATCGCATCCTCGAAGTTGTAGCCGCGCCACGGCATGAACGCGACCAGCACGTTGTGGCCGAGGGCGAGCTCGCCCTGCTCGGTGTTGGGACCGTCGGCCAGCACCTGACCCTTGACCACGGTCTGGCCCTCCGCGACCAGCGGCTTCTGGTTGATCGACGTGTTCTGGTTCGACCGCCGGAACTTGGTCATCTGGTAGATGTCGGCGCCGAACTCGCCCTCGACCCCGCTCGATCCCTCGACCCGGACGATGATGCGCTGGCTGTCGACTTTGTCGACGATGCCGTTGCGGTGGCAGACCACAACGGCGCCGGAGTCCTGCGCCACGACGCGCTCCATCCCGGTGCCGACGATCGGCGCCTCGGGGCGGACCAGCGGCACCGCCTGGCGCTGCATGTTCGATCCCATGAGCGCACGGTTGGCGTCGTCGTGCTCGAGGAACGGGATCAGCGACGCGGCCACCGACACCACCTGGCGCGGCGACACGTCGATGAAGTCGACCTGCTCGCGGTCGATGACCAGGAACTCACCACCGGAGCGCGCGATCACCTTCTCGTTGACCAGCTTGCCTTTGTCGTCGACCTTGGCGTTGGCCTGGGCGATGTTGAGGTTCTCCTCCTCCCAGGCCGGCAGGTAGAACGCGTGCGGTTCGCCCCACGCCTCCATCTTCTTCGACTTCTTGAGCGACGCGTTCTTCTTTTCGAACGCGCTCTTTTCGACGACCTCGCCGAGCTCGTAGCCGGAGTCGCCGACCTGGGTGATCTCGACGTGGTCGAGCACCTGTCCCTTGGCGACCTTCTTGTAGGGCGACTCGATGTACCCCATCGAGTTGAGCCGGGCGTAGCACGACAGCGACGAGATAAGCCCGATGTTCGGACCCTCGGGGGTCTCGATCGGGCAGATCCGGCCGTAGTGCGTCGAGTGGACGTCGCGGACCTCGAACCCGGCGCGCTCACGCGACAGACCGCCGGGCCCGAGCGCCGACAGCCGGCGCTTGTGGGTGACCTCGGACAGCGGGTTGGTCTGGTCCATGAACTGGCTGAGCTGGGACGAGCCGAAGAACTCGTCGACCGCCGCCATGACCGGCTTCGAGTTGACCAGGTCGCGGGGCATCGCCGAGTCGATGTCGGGGTGGATCGACATCTTCTCCTTGATCGCCCGCTCCATGCGGACCAGACCGATCCGGAACTGGTTCTCCATCAGCTCGCCGACGGTGCGGACCCGGCGATTGGCCAACGAGTCGATGTCGTCGACCCGGCCGAGGTCGCGGTGCAGGCAGAGCAGATAGCGCACCAGGCGGAGGAAGTCCTCGACGTCCAGGATGCGCTGCTCGAGCTCCTTGTCGAGCCCGAGCTTGGCGTTGAACTTGAATCGCCCGACCTGCGACAGGTCGTACTTGCGCTCGTCGAAGAACAGCCCGTTGAACAGCGTCGTCGCCGACTCCTCGGTCGGCGGGTCGCCCGGACGCTGCCGACGGTAGATCTCCATGCGCGCGTCCATCTGGGTCGTCGAGGTGTCCTTCTCGAGGGTCTGATGGAGGATCTCGCCGGTTGGATCCCAGTCGGGGAACGCCAGCGACAGCTTCTTCAAGCCCGCCTCGTCGGCCTGCGCGAGGAGCTCCTCGGTGACTCGGGTGTTGGCGGCGGCGATGACCTCACCGGTTTCGGGGTCGACCAGGTCGTCGACCACGACCGCGCCGATCAGCTCGTCGCGGTCGACCCGGATCTTGGCCGGTTTCGCGACGGTCGCCTTCTCGAGCTTGGTCCGCATCGCGTCGTCGAGCTTGAGCCCCGCGAACAACGTCGGCTCGGCGACCTTGCGGAAGCGCAACGCCTTCTGCCGGTCGATCTCGACGTCGACCAGCCGCCGATCCAGGCTCAGCGTGGCCTTCTTGGGCGTCAGCGTGGTCTCGATGACGGTGTAAAACGCGCGCAGAATCTCGGCGTTGGTCTCGAGCTCGGGGCTCAGGGCGCGCAGGAAGACCGAGCCAGGCAGCCGCCGCTTGCGGTCGATGCGAACCCACAGGATCTGCTTGTTGTCGTACTCGAACTCGATCCACGAGCCACGGTACGGCACCACCTTCGCCAGGTAGTGGTTGGGCCCCTCCAGGGTGAAGAAGACGCCCGGCGAACGGTGCAGCTGGGACACGATGACCCGCTCGGTGCCGTTGATGATGAACGTACCGGTGTCGGTCATCAGAGGCAGCTCACCGAAGTAGAGCTCCTCCTCCTTGACGTCGCGCACCTGGCGGGTCCCGTCCTCCTCGGTGTCGAAAGTGACGAGCCGGAAGGTCAGGCGCAGCGGCACCTGGTAGGTCATGCCACGCTCGCGGCACTCCTCGGCGGTAAACGGCTGGCGCAGGCTGACCGACGTGCCGCAGACATCGCAGACCTCGATCCGATTCGGGTTGGCCTTGCCGCACGACGGACACACCACCTCGGACTCGTGGGGATCGCCGGCCTTGAACCGGGCGCCGCAGTGCTCGCACTCGAGCCTGAGGTGCTCGAGACCCTCGAGGATCCCACAGCGACAGGACCAGTTGCCGATCTCGTATTTGACGAACTGGAGCTCGCAGGTCTCGCGAAAGTCGGTGAACGGGAAAATCGTGCTCAGCACCGACTGCAGACCGGCTTCGCGCCGTTCGCTCGGCAACAGGTCCATCTGCAGGAAGTCCTCGTACGAGGATCGCTGCACCTGGATCATGTTCGGCAACGGGATCGTCGACGGGTTCTTTGAGAAGTTCAGCCGCCCGTTGGGGCTCGTGGTCATGGGCGCTCCCTCCCGACCAATAGAGACACGGGGAGACAGACGCTCCCCGGATCGTCAGTTATCGGCTCTCGCTAGCCAGGGGCCGTTCAAGGCGTCTCGTTACTTGATCTCCACCTGGGCGCCGGCGTCCTCGAACTTCTTCTTGATTTCCTCGGCCTCTTCCTTGTTGACGCCCTCTTTGATCGCCGTCGGGGCGCTTTCGACGAGCTCCTTGGCCTCCTTGAGGCCGAGTGACGTCACCTCCCGGACCGCCTTGATGACATTGATCTTCTTGTCACCGATGGAGTTCAGCATAACATCGAACTCGGTCTTCTCCTCGGCCGCCTCGTCGCCACCGGCAGCGCCGGGGGCTCCACCCGCGACCATCACCGGGGCCGCTGCCGCGGCCGCCGAGACACCGAATTCCTCTTCAAGAGCCTTGACGAGCTCGTTGAGCTCGAGCACGGTCATACCCTTGATCTCTTCCATCATCGTTTCGATCTGCGCCATTTTCCGATCCTCCTTAGGGATTCGCGAGCTTTAATCGTTCTTCGATTCGGCAACCCGAGCCATCACCGTGGCGAGCTGCTGAATGGGACTGTTGAGAGCTGTCGCCAGCCGACGGATCGGTGACTGCAGCAGAAACACGAGCTTGGACAGGAGCTCCTCTTTGGTCGGCAGCTCCGCGATCTTCGCGGCTTCGGTCGCGTCGAGCAGCTGGCCGTCGAGGAAGGCGTGCTTGATCGACAGCTCGGGGTGCTCCTTGATGAAGGTCTTGAGCACCTTGGCCAACGCCACCGCGTCGCCCTCGGTGAACGCCAGGGTCTTGGGCCCGGACATGTGCGGCGTCAGCACCTCGAAGTCGGTGCCCTCCACCGCCAGCTTGACGACCGAGTTCTTGACCACCTTGTAGGTGCCCTCGGTCTTCCGGATCTCCGACCGGAGCACGTTGACGTCGTTGACATCGAGCCCGGTGTTCTCGAGCAGAAACAGCGTCGACACATCGCTCAGCGCGGATCGAAGCTGCTCGGACTGTTCGCGTTTTTGCTCCTTGGTGAGCATGTCGTCCCCCTACTTCGCGTCGAATGAGACCGGATCGACCTGCACACCGGGGCCCATGGTCGAGCACAGGTAGATCGTGTGGACGTACTTGCCCTTGGCCGCGGCGGGCTTGGCCTTCTGGACCGCGTCGAACAGGCTGCGCGTGTTCTCCACCAGCTGGTCGAGCTGGAACGAGATCTTGCCGACCGGCGCGTGGATGATCGCCGTCTTGTCGACCCGAAACTCGACCCGGCCCGACTTGATGTCGCCGACCGCCGCGCCGACGTCCTGGGTGACGGTGCCCGACTTCGGGTTCGGCATCAGGCCTCGGGGGCCGAGCACGCGGCCGACCTTGGACAGATGACGCATCATGTCCGGCGTCGCGACCACGGCGTCGAACTCGAGCCAGCCGCCCTGGATCTTGGTGACCGCATCCTCGGCGGCGAGCACGTCATCGGCCCCGGCCTCCTCGGCCTGCTTCTGCGCCTCGCCTTCGCACACCGCGAGTACCCGGACGGTCTTGCCGGTGCCGTGCGGCAGCACCACCGTGCCGCGCACCATCTGGTCGGCGTGGCGCGGGTTGACGCCGAGGCGCATCGACACCTCGACGGTTTCGTCGAATGACGCGAAGGACGACTCCTGCACCAGACCGAGCGCCTCCTCGAGGGCGTAGGGTCGCCGCTCCACCTTGGCAGCCGCGTCGCGGTACTTCTTACCTCTACGAGCCATCGGCCACCTCCCTTCAGTCCGCGATCTCGATGCCCATCGACCGCGCGGTGCCGAGAATGATCTGCACCGCGCCCTCGAGGGACGCCGCGTTGAGGTCTTCGAGCTTGGTCTTCGCGATCTCTTCCACCTGGTTCATGGTCACCGTGCCGACCTTTTCCTTGTTCGGCTCACCGGAGCCCTTCTGGACCCCGGCCGCCTGCTTGAGCAGGAACGACGCCGGCGGCGTCTTGGTGATGAACGAGTAGCTCCGATCCGCGTAGACCGTGATGATGGTGGGAATGATGATCCCCGCCTGCTTCTGCGTCCGCGCGTTGAACGCCTTGCAGAAGTCCATGATGTTGAGTCCATGCTGACCCAGGGCCGGACCGACCGGTGGTGCCGGTGTCGCCTGACCGCCTGGCAGCTGGAGTTTGATTTCGCCGATTACTTTCTTGGCCATCGAATTCCTCTCACGAGAGCTTCTGGACCTGGCGGAACTCAATTTCGACCGGGGTCTCCCGCCCGAAGATGGTGACCATGACCTTGACCGTCGAGCGGTCGAAGTTGACCTCCTCGACGACGCCGTTGAACGAGGCGAAGGGCCCGTCCGTGATCCGGATCCGCTCGCCCTTCTCGAAGACCTCCGTCGGTCGCGGCTTCTCCTGGGTCGCCACCGACTGGTGGAGGATCTGGTTGACCTCCTCCTCGGTGAGCGGTGTCGGTTTCTTGCCGGCGCCGACGAAGCCCGTCACCTTGGGCGTGTTGCGGACGAGGTGCCAGGCGTCGTCGGTCATCTCCATCTCCACCAGCACGTAGCCGGGGAAGAACTTGCGCCGAACCTCGCGCTTCTTGCCGTTCTTCATCTCGACCACGGTCTCGGTCGGGACCTGGACCTCACCGAAGAACTCCTGCATGCCGAGCGCTTCGACGCGCTGCTCCAGGGTCTTCTTGACCCGATCCTCGAAACCCGAGTAGGTGTGGATGATGTACCACTGCTTGGCCATGACGATCCTTCCGGTCAGGAGAACACACCGAACACGTCGAACAACCTCTGGGTCAGAAACAGGAAGATCAGATCGCAGAGGTACAGGTAGATCCCGAAGATGAACGACGCGATCACGACGACCGTGGTCGTGTTGATGACCTCCTGCTTCGACGGCCAGGTGACCTTCTTGGTCTCCGCAACCACCTCGGACAGGAAGCTTTTCAGGCGTTTCCACCAATCCATACCGCCGACTCCAGTCCAGCGAAGATGGCAGGCCAGGAGGGACTCGAACCCCCAACAACCGGTTTTGGAGACCGGGACTCTACCAATTGAGCTACTGGCCTACCCGAAATACCCGAAGGGTACGCCTCCCGTGACTGGAATCGAGCCCGACGTGCGGACACGTTCGCTGGTGCGTCAAGGAGAGGTACCCCACCACGAGGACTCCCCCGCGCTACTCCAAGATCTCGGTGATGGACCCGGCGCCGACGGTCCGGCCGCCCTCACGAATCGCGAACCGCAGCCCGCGCTCCATCGCGATGGGCGTGATCAGCTCCACCTCGATGTTCGTGTTGTCGCCCGGTATCACCATCTCAACACCCTCGTCCAGGTTCACCGACCCGGTCACGTCCGTCGTCCGGAAGAAGAACTGCGGCCGGTACCCGCGGAAGAACGGCGTGTGCCGCCCCCCCTCCTCCTTCGTCAGCACGTACACCTCGGCCCGGAACTTCTTGTGCGGCGTGATCGACCCAGGCTTCGCCACCACCTGACCCCGCTCCACGTCCTTGCGCTCCGTGCCCCGCAGCAGCAACCCGACGTTGTCCCCCGCCTGACCGCTGTCCAGCAGCTTGCGGAACATCTCAACGCCCGTCACCACCTTCTTCATCGTCGGCCGAATCCCGACAATCTCCATCTCCTCGCCGACCTTCACCATCCCCCGCTCAACACGACCGGTCACCACCGTCCCGCGCCCAGAGATCGTGAATACGTCCTCGATCGGCATCAAAAAGTCCTTGTCGATGTCCCGCTCCGGCAGCGGAATGTACTCGTCCATCGCCGCAAGGAGCTCCCACACCGACTTGCAGTCGTCTGAGTCCGGATCGTCCGACTCCCCAGCCTTCAACGCCGAACCCCGAATCACCGGAATGTCGTCGCCCGGAAACTCGTACTCGCTCAACAGCTCCCGAACCTCAAGCTCCACCAGGTCCAACAGCTCCTCGTCGTCCACCATGTCCACCTTGTTCATGTAAACGATGATGTACGGAACCCCAACCTGACGCGCCAGCAAAATGTGCTCCCGCGTCTGCGGCATCGGACCGTCCGCCGCCGACACCACCAACACCGCACCGTCCATCTGCGCCGCCCCCGTGATCATGTTCTTCACGTAGTCGGCGTGCCCCGGACAGTCCACGTGCGCGTAGTGACGCGTGTCAGACTGATACTCCACGTGCGCCGTGTTGATCGTGATCCCCCGCGCCTTCTCCTCCGGCGCCTTGTCAATCGAATCAAACGGCGTGTAGTCCGCCAAACCCTTTGCCGCAAGGGTCTTCGTGATCGCCGCCGTCAACGTCGTCTTGCCATGGTCCACGTGACCAATGGTCCCGATGTTCACGTGCGGCTTCGTCCGCTCGAACTTCTCCTTGGCCATGTGCGTCTCCTCTTACGCGATGGTCAGGCCCCTGGCGCGGGCCACGATCTCTTCGGCGAGATTCCTCGGAACTTCGTCATAGTGGTCGAACTGCATGGTGTAGGTCGCCCGCCCCTGAGTGGCGGAACGCAGGTCCGTCGCATAACCGAACATCTCGGCCAACGGCACGTGGACCGACACGACCTGGAATCCGGCGCGGGGCTCCATCGAGATCACCCGCCCGCGGCGACGGTTGAGGTCGCCGATGACATCGCCCATGTACTCCTCTGGGGTCACCGCCTCGACCTCCATGACCGGCTCCAGGAGCACCGGGTTGGCTTCCTTGGCGGCGTTGGCGAACGCCATCGAGCCGGCGACCTTGAACGCCATCTCCGACGAGTCGACCTCGTGGAAC
>JASFPU010000016.1:0-13393 GCA_050115855.1 Holophagae bacterium | reverse complement strand
CCTCGACGGTGATGAGCGACGGTGCCCTGACGACGGGCTGGCCGAGTGGTCACTCGCTGCTCGTGCGCAGTGGCAGCCACCGGTGCGGCATTCCGGTCGATGCCGTCCGGATCGTCGCGCAGAGCGGGCGTATCGAGCCGCTCCCGGGCTCGTCGCCGCGCCTGCTCGGGCTGGCGCAGATCTCGGGCGAGCCGGTCGCCGTGGTCGACCTGCACGCGTTGATCGATCCGGAGTCGCGACCGGGTGGCGGGCGTCAGCTGACGGTGGTCGTCGGCGAGCGCGGCGGTCGGTCGGCGCTCGGTCTGGCGGTCGACGAGGCGCTCGGCGTGACCTGGATCGCCGACCGGGAGAGTCGAGCGGACGGTGACCCGGAGTGGGTCGTTGCGCGGTGCTGCATCGATGGTCGATCGGTCGCCTTGCTCGACCCCGAGCAGCTGCTGGCGACGGCGGACGAGGGCTGACAGGGGGGGGAGAGATGACGCAGGGTCCGCGCGTGTCGATCGTCGGACAGTGGCTGGGCATGTCGATCTTGGTGCTCGTGCTCCTGGTCGGCGCGGTCATGCTGGAGTTCACGTCGGATGGCGAGGCCGAGGAGTGGTTCAACCGGGCGTGGCTCGCGCTCTCGGCGGTTGCGGTGGCGGTGCACCTCGTGCTGGTGTCGCTCCCTCGGCGGCGGCTCGAGCTGGCGCACCGTAATCTCGAGACCCGGACCGAGCGTCAAAACGCCGCGCTCGAGGCCTCGCTCCAGGAGATGCGCTACGGCGATCTGGTCGAGTGCCTCGAGCCTCTCCGTGAGCTGCCGGACGCGATCGCCGAGGCGGTCGAGGCCGCCGACCAGTCGATCGCGGCGCTGATCCAACAGATTCAGGGCTCGTCGGTCGAGGTGGCGACCTCGGCGACATCGGTCCACGCCGGTTCCACCGAGCTCGTGGAGAGTGCGTCGCAGCAGGCGGCGGCGGTCGTTGAAATCACGGCCACCACCGAGGAGCTGGCCCGGATGGCCGGGCAGATCGCGACCAGCGCCGCGGTCCAGGCGGAGTCGGCGGGACGGGCGCAGGAGGCGGGCAACGAGGGTGCCCAGGCGCTCGACGGTGCGGTCGCCGGGGTCGGCGACCTACGTCAGGGCATCGACGCCATCGCCGACCGCGCCGACAGCCTGGGCCGACGGTCACAGGAGATTTACCGGGTACTCGACTTGATCACCGAGATCGCACGGGAGACCCACATTCTCGCCCTGAACGCGGCCATCGAGGCGTCGGCCGCTGGCGAGCACGGCGACCGCTTCGCGGTTGTCGCTGAGGAGGTCCGCCGGCTCGCCGAGCGGTCGCGAGAGTCGGTCGATTCGGTGCGCTCGCTGCTCGACGGTTTCTCGGACGCGATCCGTGCGGTGGTTGTCGCCACCGAGGAGGGGTCGAAGACTGCGGACCGGGTCCGGGACGAGGGCCTCTCGACCCAGAACGCCATCGAGCACCTTCGCACTGCGCTCGCCGAAACCGCGCGTGCGGCACGCGAGATCTCGCTCGCGACCGAGGAGCAGCGCAGCGCGTCGGACCAGGTCGTGCTGACCCTGCGCGAGGTCAGCGAGCTCATCCAGCACAGCGCGGACGGCGTCCGACAGTTCACCACGGCGGCGGAAAGGCTCGGCGATCTTGCACTGTCGATCCAGCTGCTCACCCAGAGCTTCCGCATCGAGTCGGTGCACTCGCTCAAGCACCAGATCACCGGCTGGAGCGAGCGGCTCAAGGACGCCACCGCCAACCTCGAGGTCGTCGAGGGCGTGCTGGCGGATGTCGTGCGCGGGTTCCCGTATATCGAGCTCGCCTACCTGGTGGACACCGAGGGGACCATGGTCGCGTTCGAGGTCAACACAAACCTGGTCGGCGACGTTCGCCGCACAGGAACGGTCGGTGTCGGGCAGTCGTTCGCCGACCGCCCGTGGTTCCAGGCGGTCAGCCGCGAGCGTCGCTCGACGGTCACGCCGACCTACGTCTCGTTGCTCACCGATGAACGCTGCTTCACGATCGCCGCGGCGGTCCGAGATCGCCGCGGTGAGGTGATCGGCATTCTCGGCGTCGACGTCAACGTCCGCAGCTGGACCCGCATCTGACGCCGATGGCCGGCGAGCTCGACGACCTGCTCCCGCTCTTCCTCGATGAGGCGGGAGCCAGGCTCGATCGGCTCGATGCCCTGTTCGAGGAGGCGCCGAACGAGCCTGGCGCCGCGGTTCAGGTTCGGCGGGAGCTCCACGCGCTGAAAGGGGCGTCGCGACTCATGGATCTTACGCCGGTCGCGGAGCTCTGCCACCGTGCGGAGGACTGCATCGCGAGCGACGACGCCGCCGGGTTCCACGAGGCTCGGAAGCTGGCAGCTGAGGTGCGCGACATCGTCGATGACCTGCGGCAGAGGCTGGTCGGGGCGGTGCCACCGACGATCGGCGTGTCGGGCAACAACGCAGCGCCCGGTCCGTTGATCCGCGGTGGATCCGGCGAGCTTCGCGTCGCCACGACGGTGGTCGACGTGCTGGCGGAACGGAGTGCCCGAATGCGGGTCGCGGCGCGGTCGGCCGCGGCGACCGTGCAGCGGCTGCTGGTGCTCTCGCCGGAGGCGGAACGGGCGCGCGCGGAGCGGCCCGCGGACGAGATTCTGTTCGAGCTCGCGGCTGCGTTGCGCCGCGCCGCGGTCGAGCTCGAGACGACGGTGAAGAACCTGCTTCGGCTGAGCGAGGACCAGCTCGACGCCACTCTCCGTCTTCAGGTCCAGCCGCTCCGGCCCTTCCTCATGACGCTCGCCCGACACACCCATGAGCTCGCCCGGTCGCTCGGCAAGGAGGTCAGGGTGACCACCTCGGGCGGCCACGTCCAGCTCGATCGGCGAATCCTCGAGGCGATTCGCGAGGCGGCCCTGCA
This sequence comes from Holophagae bacterium, assembly GCA_050115855.1. Lineage (GTDB taxonomy): Bacteria > Acidobacteriota > Thermoanaerobaculia > Thermoanaerobaculales > Sulfomarinibacteraceae > JAHECW01. The sequence goes on along the minus strand of JASFPU010000016.1, from coordinate 10,487 downwards.
CCTGGTCCACAATGCGGTGGACCACGGGATCGAGAATGCCGAGGAGCGCAGGTCGGCCGGCAAGAACCCGGTCGGCGCGATCCACCTCGGCGCGGAGGCGGACGGCGACCGGGTCCGGCTCGTGGTGCGCGACGACGGCCGCGGCATCGACGCCGAAGCCGTGATCCGGCTCGCCGTGGAACGAGGCCTTGTCAACCCGGCGGCAGCCAGCCGCTTGACGCCGGACGAGGCCTACCAGCTGCTCGAGCTTCCCGGTTTCACCACCCGCGACCTGGCGACCAGCGTGTCCGGGCGGGGGATCGGTCTGGACGCCGTGGCGGCGACATTCCGCTCGATCGGCGGCGACATCTGGATCCGGTCGGAGCCTGGAAGGGGCGCGAGGGTCGTCGGCGAGCTGCCGGTCGCTCGGCGCGGCGAGCGGGTGCTCGTGGTCCGGATCGGTGACACGCGGATCGCGATCCCGTCGGCATCGGTGCGGTCGTTCAGCCGGCTGACGGCGGAGGCGGTGATCGTAGAGGAGGGGAGGCGGATGATCGACCTCGGTGACGGGCGGGTCGGGCTGGTGGCGCTCACTGAGCTGTTTGGCGGCCGTCTCGAGTCCCGCGCAACGGTCATCGAAACCGTCGCCGGCGGCACCCCGACCGGGGTCGCCGTCGACGAGATCGTCGGCGAGGAGGAGGTCTTCGTCCGGCCGATCCCGGCGCTCGCCGGGGCACTCCCGATCGTTGAGGGCATCGCGCTGCTCGCGAGCGGCCTCCCGGTGGCCGTGCTGTCGCTCACGCGGCTCGGTCCGCTCGCGCTGGGGACCGCCGATGCGTCGCCTGCGAAGGCGATGGACCAGCCGTCGGCGTTCCGGATTCTGCTCACCGACGACATGCCGGCAACACGTGAGATGATGCGGCGGTTGCTCGAGGACGCCGGTTTCACGGTGGTCGCGGTGGCGAGTGGTGAAGAAGCGCTGGCCAGAATCGAACGCGAGCCGTTCGACGCCGTCATCACGGGCGTCGAGCTGACGGGCCTGAGCGGGATCGAGCTGACCCGGCGCGTCCGTTCGAGCGATCTGTACGCCGATCTTCCCATCGTCGTGGTGTCAACCCGAGATCGTCCGGCCGACCGGCTCGCCGGCCTCGAGGCCGGCGCCGACGCCTACCTGACCAAACGCAGCCTTGACCCGCCGCAGCTGGTCGCGCTCATCCGTCGGCTGACCGGCGACTGAGCGCTGGGAATCAACCGCCAAGACGGAACGAGCGCGAAGCTGCCGAGAAGGAAGCCCCGCATCGCTTTCGGGAGCTTGCATTCACTCCAGGATTGAACTTCGTGGCCTCCTTTGTGGTCCTTCGTGCTCTTCGTGTTTCAACTGCCCGGGCTGAGAAAGACGCTTGAAACACCAGGAACACCAAGATCGACAAAGAAGCCACCAAGCATCGCATCTTCGAGCCGGGCCCGCTCCGAACCGGACTGTGAGTCGGTTACGGAAGCCTGCGGTGGGTTCAGGGGAGTCTTGGCGTCTTGGCGCCTTCGCGGTTGATGTTTGACGCGCTACCAGTCGACCTCGACCTGGCGCGGTTTGCCACCGAAGCGGGACACCAGCACGCAGCGGTTCCGCTTGCCGAAGTCGTAGAGATCCCGGGTCACCTTGACATCCTCACGGCAGTACTCGGTGATCTTGTCGATCTCGCCGCGACGCCACCACTCGAGCGCCTGGAGGCCGTCGGCCGACTTGCCGGCACCGAGACTCGGCACGGCGACACTCTCGAGCTTGGGCCGAAAGCCGAGCCGATCCTCCAGGTCGTACATCAGGTCGAAGGTCGGCAGCTGCTGGAGGTCGCGATCGGTGTAGCCGCGAAGCACCTCGTAGTCGAAGCCCTTGATGTTGTAGCCGACGACCAGGTCCGCGTCGCACAGCAGGTCGATGAGCTGACCGATCGTGTCCTCGGTGTAGACCAGGAACTCGTCGGTGTCGTACCGGTAGGCAACGCCGACCGACACGCCCAGGCGGTGCAGCTGACTGCGCCCGCCGACCTCGTCGAAGGAGCGCTGGGTCTCGAGGTCGAACACGACAACCGTCGCGTCGGAGCTGACCTCGCGTTGCGGGTTGTCGTCGAACAGATTCATCTGACCGTCCCAGAGCTCCACGTCGCGGTGCCTCCCGTCGCGTCGTCGTCGGTGCGGCGAGCTTAGCACGGGAGTCGTGGCGCACGCCCGGAACCGAGCGGGTATACTCCCCGCCGTGGAAGTGAATCCCGATCTCGTCGATTTCGCGCCGGTGGGACCGTCGGTCGAGCTGCCGGTGTTCAGCGGTCCGCTTGATCTGCTTTTGCATCTCATTCGCAAAAACCAGGTGTCGATTTACGACATCCCGATCGTCACGATCTGCGACCAGTACCACGATCACATCCGCGCCATGCAGGACCTCGATCTCGAGGTTGCGGGCGAGTTCCTCTGGATGGCGGCGTGGCTGCTCCAGCTCAAGTCGAGGCTGCTGCTGCCGCGGACCGCAACCGAGGACGACGACCCGCGGGAGGAGCTGGTCGAGCGGTTGCTGGCGTACCGTCAGGTCAAGGAGCTGGCATCGCTGCTGCACGACCGGGATCTCGTCCGAAGCTGCGTCTGGCCGGCGCGCATCACCGCCGAGCTCGACCCGGAGTCGGCCGAGGTCGACTGGGCCGACGTCGATCTTCGAGCGCTCGCCGAGACCTACCTCCGCGTCATGCAGCGGTTCGCGGCGGCGCACCCGCCACCGATCCAGGTCCTGCCGCTCAAGTTCAACGTCGCCGACACGATGCGGAATCTCTATCGGAAGGTCGCCGAGCAGGATCTGGTACCCCTCCTGCGCACCCTGCACGGCCGACCGGATCCGGAAGAGGTGGTGGTGCTCTTCGTCGCCGCGCTCGAGCTCGTGCGGCTGCAGGCCGTGCGCGCCGAACAACGTACGCCGTTCGCCGAGATCTACCTCCGGCGCGGAGAGCGTGGGTTCGACGAAACGGCATGGCGGCGCGATCGCGAACTGCCGGCGGCTGGCGATGCAGGCTGACGCCCTGTTCGCCCTCGTCGAGGCGGTGCTGCTGACCGCCCGCGGACCGGTGACCGCGGACGCGGTATCGCTCGCCACAGAAGGTCAGGCGGCGGCGGACGAGGTCGAGACGGCCATCGAGGCGCTGGCGGAGCGGTGGCAAGCGGACGACCGCGGCGTCCGTCTCGAGCGGGCCGGGGGCGGCTGGCGGTGCGTGACGCCGGCGCCACTCGACCACTACCTGCGGAGCTTCCACGGCATCACCAGCCGGCAGCGGCTGTCCCAGGCGGCGCTCGAGGTGCTGGCCATCGTGGCTCATCGCCAGCCCGTGACCCTGCCGGAGATCAACTTCATCCGAGGCGCGAACTCTCAGGCGGTGACCCGGACCCTGCTCGAGCGTCGCCTGGTCCGGCTCGCCGGGCGCAAGAAGGTCGTCGGCAAACCGTTCCTCTATCGCACGACGCAGGAGTTTCTTCTGCACTTCGGCCTCGACCGACCTGAGGACCTGCCGGATCCGAAGGAGCTGATCGAGGCCGACGCCGCGGCCGAGTCATGACCGGCCCGCGGCTCCGGCCACACCGGACGGCGCTGGCGTCGGTGGCCGCCGCTGCGCTGCTCGCCGTCGAGGCGTGCGGCACCGCCGAGCCACCGCGGCTCGTCGACCTCGCGGCCGGCGGTCCGGACACGGTGGTCGACACGGAAGCGACGGAGATCGACATCGGGACGGAGGGTGCCCGATCCCACCTCGGCTCCGGCTGGTACTACGACGAGCGGCGGCGGGTCGATGCGGAGTCGTTCGTGTGGAGCCGCGGCGCCACGTCTGAGCTTCGCTTCGATCTCGGATGGCGGCGCGATCTGCCGGTCGAGCTCGTCGGCCGACCGTTCCACTACCCCGGGGCTCCGCCCCAGGAGATCGCGCTCGCGCTCAACGGTCGGCCGTTGGACTCGATGCTGCGGTTCGAAGGGTCGGCGGAACGGACGCTCCGGGTCGAGCTGCCCGCCGAGCTGCAGAGGGTCGGAGAGAACGTGCTCGTGCTGCGCTACGGTCGGGTCGACGCGCCCGCCACCGTGACGCCCGGAGCGACGGACGAGCGCGAGCTCGCCGTCGCCTGGTCGAAGGTGCGGTTTCCGACGGTCGACCCGACCGAGCCGGAGCTCGGTGATCGTCGTCTCGTGCTTCCGGCGGGTGGTCGGCTCGATCGTTTCGTCGAGCTCGTCGGAGCGACCCGACTCGCGTCGGACGCCTGTCGAACACGTGGTGAACCGGTGTTGGTGTTCGACGTCCAGCTGCTTGGTGACGACGATCCCGAGGCCGACATGCGGACGGTGGTCTGCGACGGCTCCGCGGTCGATCAGGACTTCGGATCTCGCGACGGCCTGACCCGACTCCGACTGACGGTCCACCCGATGAACGGACGACCGGCCGCGGCAGGCATCGAGCTGGTGGCCCCTCGTTTGGAGACCGGTGCGGCGGCGTCCGACCGGCGGACCGGGGGTCCGACCCCGGTCGCCGCGCTCGACCCGAGGCCGAACGTCGTGATCTACCTGGTCGATGCACTGCGCGCCGATCGCCTCGGTGTGTACGGCTGCCAGCGGCCGCTGTCGCCGCGGCTCGATGCCATGGCCGCGCAGGGGATCGTGTTCACCGACGCCGTGGCCCAGTCATCGTGGACGAAGGCGGCGGTCGCGTCGATCTTCACCGGCCTGTGGCCCAGGGCGCACGGCGTCAACGGTCCGGACGACCGGCTGCCCGACGAGCTGGCGACCCTGCCGGAGCTGCTGCACACTGCCGGCTACGACACCGCTGCGGTGGTCGCCAACGCTTACGTCGGGCGTCCCTTCGGCTTCGCGCGCGGCTTCGACCACTTCGAGTTCATCGACCACGAGCGAGGCCGGTCCGAGGTCCTGCACGAGCGGGTTGCGGCGTGGCTCGACGCCCGTCGAAGCGACCCGTCGCCGTTCCTACTCTACGTCCACACCATCGACCCTCACGCGCCGTACGCACCGCCGCCGGACCTGCGCCGGACCTTCGCGCCCGACGTCGAGGACCCGTCGGTCGGTCAGGTGGAGACCGTGCGCGGGCTCGTGCTCGGCACGGTCCGGGCGACCGACGGCCTCGAGCGGGATCTTCGGGCGCTGTACGACGCGGAGGTCGCCGCCAACGACCGGAGTCTGGGCCTGCTGCTCGACGAGCTCGACCGTCTCGGCGAGCTCGACGACACGGTGGTGATCTTCACGTCGGATCACGGCGAGGCGTTCGGCGAGCACGGCACCTGGACGCACGGGCTCGATCTCTACCGCGAGGTGCTCTCGGTCCCGCTCGTGATCCGGCTGCCGCGGGCGATCGGTGCCGGACAGCGTGTCGGTGCCACGGTCCAGCACATCGACCTGCTGCCGACGATTCTCGGCCTGACGGGGACGACGGCGCCCGCTGGTCGCGAGCTCGCGGGTCGATGCCTGCTCGACGGGTCGGGCAGTTTCAGGCCGCCTGGGAATCGGCCGGTGATGAGCTACTTGGACTACTGGGGCAGGACCGGCGCGGCAGTGATCGACGGGCGGTGGAAACTGATCCGGCCGCTGTCGGCGGAGTTCGGTTTCTCCGACGAGCTCTACGATCGGGCCGACGATCCCAACGAGCACGTCGAGCTCGGGCCGTCGCGTCCGGTGCGGTCGGGGTGGCTCGGCGCCCGGCTCGGTGCGGCGCTTGAGGTGCGGGCGGCCGGCGAGGCGACCGAGGTCGACGACGTGACCCGGCGTCAGCTCGAAGCGCTCGGGTACATGCGGTAGGGGAGAACGGAATGCAGGACTCCACTCTTCAACCCAAGAGCCGCGTGCTGATGATGCCGCGCGACACCAACGCCGCGGGCACCATCTTCGGCGGCGTGATTCTGTCGTACATCGACCAGGCCGGCGCCGAGGAGGCGATCTGCCAGGGTGCGCGTCGGGTCGTCACGGTCGCGATCAACGGTGTGGTGTTCCACGAGCCCGTCTATGTCGGCGACCTCGTGTCGTTCTATACGGAGCTGGTGCGGGTCGGACGAACGTCGGTCACCGTGAAGGTCCGGGTTCGCGCGGCTCGCCGGTTCGACCGCGAGGTGGTGGTCGACGTGACCGAGGCCGAGCTCACGTACGTCAACGTGAATCCGGACGGTCGTCCCGTTCCGATCTCTGTCGCGCCGGGAATCGAGGTGTGACACAACCCGGGTCGTCGCAGGTCGTGGCGCTGCTCGAGCGTGCGTGCCGTGCGGGCTGGACGCCCGGTGCCGCCGCCGGTTGGGTCGAGCCGGGACGAGACGAACCGGCTGTCGTTGCGACGGGTCGGGCGGCCGTGGCGCCACAACCGTTGGACGTCGCGCCGTCCACTTGGTTCGACCTGGCGTCGCTGACCAAACCTCTGGTCGTCGGAACCCTGAGCCTGCTCGCCGTACGTTCGGGTCGGCTTCGCCTCGATACCACCGTGGCCGACGTGCTCCCAGAGGCAGGGCACCGACCGGTCGGCGCAGCGACGGTCGCCCAGCTGCTCAGCCACGTATCGGGCCTGCCGGCATGGACGCCGCTCTACGCGTTGGCAGAGGGGCGGCCGGAGTGCGCTCTCGACGTTCTCCTCGGCCTGCCGTTGGTCGAGCCGGGCGCACGGGTCGTCTACTCGTGCCCGGGGTACGTGCTTCTCGGATGGATGTTGGAGCGTCGGAGCGGGATGGCGCTCGATCGGCTTTTCGACGAGCAGGTGCTTCGCCCGCTCGGGTTGCGCGACACGCTGGGATTCCGACCTGCGCCGGATCGCCCAGTGGCCGCCGGTGCACGGGTGCCCGCCGCCGAACGCCGACTCGTCCGCGAGCGCGGTCTGGATCCGGCGTCGGTGCCGGCGGTCGGACCTGGCCTGCCCGACGACGGCAACGCGCGCTTCCTCGACGGCGTCGCGGGCAACGCCGGACTGTTCGGCAGCGCGGCGGGCGTGCTCGGTCTGGCCCGCGCCTACTTGCAGCGTGACGGTTTCCTGAGCGGTGCCGAGATCGACGTCGCGACAGTCAACCGAACCGCCGGTCTCGAGCAGGCACGGAGCCTCGGGTGGCAGCTCGCCGACTCGCCCGGCTGCTCGGCCGGATCGGCGCTCGACCGGACCGCGTTCGGTCACACCGGGTTCACCGGCACCTCGCTGTGGATCGATCCGACACGGGGAGCGGCGATGGCGGTGCTCGCCAACCGCGTGCATCCCGGCCACCGTTCAACCGATCTCCACCCGCTCAGGCGCCGGTTCCACCAGATCGTGCTCGGTCGCTGAATGTCGGCATGCCGACATCGGGTCGATGCTGGATGCCGGATACAAGATGCTGGATACTCGATGTTGGATGTTGGATGTTGGATGGGCGGTGCGGGATCTCACCCGTCGGGATTCCAGGAAAGAAGGCACGTCCCATCGACCCCTTTCGATTGAGCCCCCATTGGTTCTTAAGTCGGTTTGGGATCTTGAGCTCGGCCGACCCGGGAGCTTTGAATTCTCACGTGGCCCTTCGCTATCCAACATCCAGCATCCAACATCTGTCCTGGGTCCGTACCGCGATGAACCGGTGGGGGGCTCTCAGGTCCGGAGCGTGGTCAAGCGATTGATCCCGAACAGCGTGGCGAGGATGACGGGGGCCCAGGCGCCGATCACGGCGGGCAGTACCTCGGCCTCGCCGAGCTTGCCGAAGAACGCCACCGACACCGAGTAGACGATACCGAGCACGAGCGCCAGGGCAACGCCCTGCATCGTGGTCACCCTCCGTCCACCACGGTTGAGCCCGAACGGGAGTGCGAGGAAGACCATGACGAAGGCCGACAGGGGGTAGGCGAACTTCTGGTGCAACCGGACGATGAGCCGATTCGGTTGGTGGCCCGAGGCCGTCAGCTCGTTGATGTGGTCGCGCAGCTCGGTCACCGTCATCTCGGCCGGGACGCGTCGTTCATGGGAGAAGTACTCGGGGTTCTCTGGAATGCCGACCTCGATCGGACCCGAGATGATCTCGAAATCCACCTTGTCGTCGGGCCCGATGCGCCGGTACCAGCCGGATTGTGCGATCCAGGAGCCGTTGTCGTAGCGGACGCGCTCCGCGAACAGGTGAAACCGCAGCTCCATCGACTGGTCGATGGTGAGCTTGGTGAAGCGGACCATCGACTGGGTCTCCTCGTCGAACTGGAGGAAGCTGTAGAAGCTCTCGCCGTCGCGCGACAGCAGCCACTGGCGACCTCCCGACGAGTACGCGCGGGCGGTCTCCCGACCCTTGATGCGGTCGAGCAGACGTTTGGCCTCTCGGTTCGATTTCGGAACCACCGACTCGCTCAGCAGCCACATGACGCCGGCCACCATCGACGCGATCAGGAGGATCGGAACCACGACTCGGTACAGCGAGATCCCGCCCGCCTTGAACGCGGTCAGCTCCTGCTGTCGTTCGAGCACAGTGAGCAGGATGAGGACCGAGATCATGAGCGCCAACGGCATGACGTCCATCAGCATCTGGGGAATCAGGTTGAAGTAGTAGCCGATGATCACCTCGAGCGGCGCCCGGTTCTTGGCCATCTCGTCGATGTTGTCGGTGAGATCGATGACGACGTACAGCAGCGCCGTGCTGACCAGCACGAGCGCCAGCGGACCGACCATGCGACGCATGATGTAGCCGTCGAGGATGGTTGGAAACCCACTTGGCATCCGTCGTCGCTCGAGCGCGACCGGATACCCGTGGGACAATGCCTCGCCGTCGCGCTCGCGGATCGGGATGCCGGTCGCAGAGACCGCGCGACGTCGCCGGAAGCGGCGAATCGCTCTGGCGATAACGCCGGCCGGCCGCTGCCTTTCTCCCATCCAGCGTCCCATGCGGGTGATCAGCATCAACCCGAGAACGGCGAGCACGATGTTTGCGACCCAGACCCCGAACCAGGCCGGGATCCGGCCCTCCACGGCCAGCAGCTCTCCGTTATTGTTGATCACGTAGTACGCGAGAATGACGCCTACCGACACGATGAAGCCGCGACCACGCCCGCTCGACCGCGACCCGACGCCGAGCGGCACCGCGAGCAGCGCGAACACGACGGACGCGAACGGAATCGCGAACCGCCGATTCAGTTCGATGACCGCCAATCGTCGTTCCAGCGCCGCGTCCTCGTCGTCACGAGCCTCGCCATGCTGATCCGGGAAGGACCCCGTGTCGAGGTAGCCGATGAGCGACGATGTCCTGCGCTCGCGCATGTCGAGACGGTACCGCGCGACCCCCCGTTGCCGCCGGTTCGCACCGCCGGGGCGCACCACCTGTTGGAAGCTGCGACTGACGCGGTAGGCCTCCGGATCGGCCCGGCTGAACTGGTGATTGACGACGTCCTCGAGCAGGATCCACCTGTCCAGACCGGTCGATCCTCGATTGACGCCGGTGGGGGAGCCAGCCTCCTCGGTGGTAACGATGCGCCCGTGTCGCGCGAGGGTGAGGCGTTGCTCGTCGGGATCGCTGGAGTCGAAGATCATGACGCCGCGCCAGCGGGCGCCGCGATCCGCCACCTCACGGACGTAGAGCAGAAGATTCGGAAACTGCTCGTAGAACACGCCCGGCTCGATGCGTCCGATGTTCTTCGCCGACGAGAAGATCGAGACTCTCATCTCGCGCAATGTGCGGTTCGAGTCCGGAATCTCGAACACGTACAACCACCCGTTGAGCATCGCGAGCAGGAGCCCGATCAGCACGATCGGCCGCAGCAGCCGTCGGGCAGGGATCCCGCCGGCCTGCATCGCGATGATCTCGTTGTCCGCGTTCATCCGCCCGACCGCGATCAACACACCGAACAGGAAACTCATCGGGACGGTCAAAACCAACACGTGTGGCAGGGTGTTGCCGAGGACCCGGAACGCCTCGAGCCACGGCACACCGCGCACGAGCACCTGCTCGACCAGGCTGAACATCGGCCGCATCATCAACAGGAAGGTGTAGACGAGCAGACCGAGCAGCGACGGGAGCGCGACCTCCCGCATGGTGTACCGGTCCAATCGACTGAAGATCTTCACGACGCCTCTTGCCCGACCGGGAGTGTACCGAATGTCGGAGGCTGAGACCACAGGCGGACGTGGGTCGCCTCGATGGGTTCACGCATTTTCCACAGATCGATCCACAGGGTGACGGTTTTCCACAGAGACCGACTCCGCCTGAAAGGTCCGATAAGATATATTATGTAAACTTCACGGCGCAAAAGACCAGACGGCGACCGGATCTGGATTGCTCTCGTGACGCGGCCCTACTCCAGGCTCGCCTCGATTTCCTCGATGATCGTCCGAAGCGCGGCAATGACATCGCGTGGTTCCGGCTCGGCGTCGGTTCGAAACGACAGGGAAACACCAAAGGGGCGGTCGTTCGACGGTCGGAAGCGAACGACGAAGGGGCGTGGAGGGTTGGCGCCTTCGGCGTCGGGTTCACCGGCCTGCTGGCGGCGTCGGCGCAGCGCGGCGCGATCGAGG
>JASFPU010000015.1:0-14105 GCA_050115855.1 Holophagae bacterium | reverse complement strand
GGAGCGTCACGACGAACGGCCCCCGTTGCCGTCCATCCGACTCTCGAGGCCGGCCAGGAAGCCGTCGATAACGGCGCTCGAGTGGTTCTTCGCGGCGCCTTTGAGACCCCGGAGCGGCACCTGAACCAGTCGCTTGACCAGGCCCGCCGCCATCCTTTCGACTGCCTCGCGGTCGGCCGGCTCGAGGTGCGACAGGTCTTTGCTGAGGCTGTGGCGCACGGCTCGCTCGGCGACCTCGTTGAAGCTCGCTCGCATGTACCTGGCCGCCGGCGACAGCGCGCGGTCGAGGAGGTGGCTGCGCAGCGTCTCGAGTTGGTGGTCGACGAGTTTCTCGCAGCGGTCCATCTCGGCCAGTCGGAGCTGCCGGTTGCGCTCCGCTTCGTCGCGCATCTCCTCGATGCCGTGCAGGTCGACACCCGGGATCGCCCGTGCCTCCGGGTCGAGGTTCGGCGGCATGGCCAGATCGATCAGCAACATGCGCTCGTCGGCATCGAGCCGGGCGCGGAGCGACTCGATCTGGGCCCGGCTGATCATGACCTGGTCGGACGATGTGGCAGCGATCACGAGACCGACGCCGGGAGGGTTGGCGAGCGTCGCGTCGAGGAACAGCGCGTCGGCATCGGGATCCCGGGCGACCAGCTCGCGGGCCCGCTCGGGTGTCCGGTTGGCGACCAGTACGAGGCGGGTCGGATCGGTGTTGCGGATCAGGCGCAGCGCCTGCCCGGCCATCTCGCCCGCGCCGAGGATGAGGGCGGGCGCCGCGGAGTTCTCGAGGTGGTCGTGCAGTCGGCGCTCGACCAGCGTGACCAGCGACACCGGGCGGCGGGTCAGCTCGGTCTCGGTGCGGATCCGCTTCGCCAGGTGGAACGCCTCGTGGAAGGTCTGGTCCAGGATGCCGCCGAGCAGGCCGATGTCGTGCGCTCGCTCGTGGGCCTCCTTGGCCTGACCGGTGATCTGCGCCTCGCCGACCATCATCGAGTCGAGCGCGGCGGTGACCCGGAACAGGTGACGCACCGCCGGTCGGCCGAAGTGGATGTAGAGTCGCTCGCGGTCCGGCAATTGGGTGGCGCCGTCTGTGAGATCGGCGAGCGACCGGCCGAGGTGGAACAGCAACTGCTCGGTGTGGATCCGAGTCTCGCCGCGGAAGTAGAACTCGACCCGATTGCACGTGCCGAGGTAGACGAGCTCGGTGAAGCCGGCCAGCCGGGCGAGCTCGGTGAGCTGCTCGTGGTCGAAGTCGGCGGGCAGTGCGGCGGCGGCGAGCTCATCGACGTGGGCCGTGCGGTAGCTCGTTCCGACAAGTCCGATACGGTCCAATCCGGTCTTCCTCCGGCCTCGGATGATAACCGAGAAGGGCTCTCATTTGGTCACGGGGGCGTAAAACGCGGAGCTTGTAGCAGCAAACGCAAAGGCGCCAAGGGCGCGAAGCATTGCAGGCAACGCCACATCGCAGAGGAAGAACCGCAGATCACGCAGATCGACGCGGATGAGGTCGCAGCATCGCATTCAAACCACGGACGACCCGAAGAAACACTGAGACGTCGCATCCATCGCAACTGCTGGACACGGATTTCACGGATGACAGGGATTCGACCTCGGACCGGCTCGTTCGGGATGACGCATTGCTGTCAGAGCTTCGGGACTGCCCCGCGTGAGCTGATTTCGTGACAGCTTCGTGATTGCGACGGGATCGCGAGCCTGCTGCGGAAGCGGAGCTGCGCCGGTTCCGATCGAACATCCAAAATCCAACATCCAATTTCCAACATCGGGCACGGGAACGGGTACGGGAACGGGAGCGGGGAGGAAACACCGCGAGTGAGTCCTTGTCCCTGGTACCATGCAGGACGGATCGTGACCGACCCGCGACTGGAGGCTGAACGCAACCGATGAAACTGCTGACAGGTCTCTACGATTCGACGCTCGGCAAGAAAATCCTCATGGCGGTGACGGGAGCGTTCCTGTTCCTGTTCGTCCTCGCCCACATGACCGGCAATATGTTGCTCTACGTCGGGCCGGAGGCGCTCAACGCCTACGGTCACAAGCTGCAGAGCAACCTGGCGCTGCTGTGGGCGTTCCGGTTGACGATGCTGGTGGCGGTCAGCGTCCACGTCATCGCGTCGGTCCAGCTGTGGCTGAGGAACCGGAGGAGCCGCCCGGTCAAGTACCGGGAGTTCAACCCGCCCGCGGTCGATTACGCTGCCCGGACCATGGTGTGGAGCGGACCGATCATCCTGGCATTTATCCTGTACCACCTGGCCCACTTCACGGTCGGCTGCGTCCACCACAACTTCGTCCGGGGCGACGTTTACCACAACGTCGTGTCGGCGTTTCAGATCTGGTGGGTGGCGGGGATCTACGTCGTCGCCAACGTGATGCTCGCCGTCCACCTCTACCACGGCCTGTGGAGCGTGTTCCAGACCGCCGGCTGGGATCACCCGCGGTTCGGCCGCTTCCGGCGGTGGTTCGCGATCGGCTTCGCGCTCCTGATCGGCGCCGGCAACGTGTCGTTCCCGTTGGCGGTGCTGACCGGCGTGGTGCGCTGAGGGAGGTAGATGATGAAACTCGACGCTCGAATTCCCTCCGGCCCGCTCGCCGACAAGTGGACCACGCTGCGTGACCACCTCAAGCTGGTCAGCCCGGCGAACAAGAGAAAGCGCTCGATCATCGTGGTCGGCACCGGCCTCGCCGGCGGCGCGGCGGCGGCCAGCCTCGGTGAGCTCGGTTACCGGGTCAAGGCGTTCTGCTACCAGGACAGCGCCCGCCGCGCGCACTCGATCGCCGCCCAGGGCGGCATCAACGCATCCAAGAACTACCAGAACGACGGCGACTCGGACTTCCGGCTGTTCTACGACACCATCAAGGGCGGCGACTTCCGGTCGCGCGAGGCCAACGTCTACCGGCTGGCCGAGGTGTCGGGCGCGATCATCGACCAGTGCGTCGCCCAGGGCATCCCGTTCGCCCGCGAGTACGGCGGCTATCTGGCCAACCGCTCTTTCGGCGGCGCCCAGGTGTCGCGGACCTTTTACGCGCGTGGTCAGACCGGCCAGCAGCTGCTGCTCGGCGCCTACTCGGCGCTCAGCGCCCAGGTCGCCGCGGGCACCGTCGAGGTGTACCCGAGAACCGAGATGCTCGACCTGGTGGTGATCGGCGGCCGCGCCCGCGGCATCGTGACCCGGGACATGGTGACCGGCGAGGTCGCGTGCCACGTCGGTGATGCGGTGCTGCTGTGCACCGGCGGCTACTCCAACGTCTACTACCTGTCGACCAACGCCAAGGGATGCAACGTCACCGCGGCGTGGCGCGCCCACCGACGCGGCGCGGGGTTCGCCAACCCGTGCTTCACCCAGATCCACCCGACCTGCATCCCGCAGTCCGGCGACTACCAGTCCAAGCTGACCTTGATGTCGGAGTCGCTGCGTAACGACGGCCGGGTCTGGGTGCCCAAGAAGGCCGGCGACGATCGGCGGCCGGGCGACATCCCGGAGGACGACCGCGACTACTACCTGGAGCGGATCTACCCGGCGTTCGGCAACCTGGCGCCGCGCGACATCGCGTCGCGCGCGGCGAAGCGGGCGTGCGACGAAAGCCGCGGTGTCGGTCCGACGGGGCGCGGTGTCTACCTCGACTTCGCCGATGCGATCGGCCGGCTCGGCGAGGACGTGATCCGAGCCCGGTACGGCAACCTGTTCGACATGTACGAGCGGATCACCGGCGAGGACCCGTACACGGTGCCGATGCGGATCTACCCCGCGCCGCACTACTCGATGGGTGGCTTATGGGTCGACTACTACCTGATGAGCACGATTCCGGGGCTGTTCGTGCTCGGTGAGGCGAACTTCTCCGACCACGGCGCCAACCGGCTCGGTGCCTCGGCGCTGATGCAGGGGCTCGCCGACGGCTACTTCGTCGCGCCGTACACGCTCGGCGAGTACCTGGCGGGGACCGCGGTCGACGGGGTCGACGCGACGCACGACGCCTGCCGGGCTGTGGTCGACGAGGTCGAGCAGCGAACGGCGAAGCTGCTGGCGATCAGGGGTTCGCGGTCGGTTGACAGCTTCCACCGCGAGCTCGGGCTGCTCATGCTCGACCGGTGCGGCATGTCGCGCACCCGGGAGGGTCTGACCGACGCCGTCGAGCAGATCCAGGCGCTCCGCGAGGCCTACTGGAACGACGTGACGGTGCCCGGCGACGGCGCCGAGCTCAACCAGGAGCTCGAGAAGGCGGGCCGGGTCGCCGACCACATGGAGCTCGCCGAGCTCATGTGCCGCGACGCCCTGCAGCGCGAGGAGTCGTGCGGCGGCCACTTCCGGGAGGAGTACCAGACCGACGAAGGCGAGGCCAAGCGGGACGACGAGAACTTCTGCCACGTCACGGTGTGGGAGTACGCCGGGCCCGACACGGAGCCGGTCGCTCATCGCGAGGAGCTGGAGTTCGACACGGTCCAGCTCGCCCAGAGGAGTTACAAATGAAGCTGACCCTTCACGTGTGGCGCCAGCGGAACGCGGACGACCGCGGCGGTTTCACGACCTACGAGCTCGAGGACGTCGACCATCACATGTCGTTTCTCGAAATGCTCGACGTGCTGAACCAGGATCTGATCGCCAGAGGCGACGACCCGGTCGCCTTCGACCACGACTGCCGGGAGGGTATCTGCGGTTCGTGCGGCTTCATGATCAACGGCGTCGCCCACGGCGATCAGACGGGGAGCACGGTCTGCCAGCTTCACATGCGGCACTTCTCGGACGGCGACGAGATCACCATCGAGCCGTGGCGCGCGAAGGCGTTTCCCGTGGTGCGCGACCTCGTTGTCGACCGGTCCGCGTTCGACCGGATCCTGACCGCGGGCGGGTTCATCACGGTGCGGACCGGCAGCGCCCCCGACGCCCACACGATCCCGATCGACACCGGGACCGCCGAGCACGCCATGGACTTTGCCGAGTGCATCGGCTGCGGCGCCTGCGTCGCGTCCTGCCCGAACAGTGCCGCGATGCTCTTCGTGGGTGCAAAAATGGCACACCTGAGCCTGCTGCCCCAGGGCCAACCGGAGCGCGACCAAAGGGCGCTGTCCATGGTCGAGGCGATGGAGGCCGAGGCGTTCGGTTCGTGCACCAACTACCGCTCGTGCGAGGCGGTCTGTCCGAAGGAGATCTCGATCGAGGGCATCGCGCGGATGAACAAGGACTTCCGAAAGGCCCTCTTCAGGGGCGTCGGCATGACCTCCGGCAAGCGGCGGTGAGGGCGCATGCGAAGAACACGTAACGTTTGATCTAACAGTCCGTTGCCCGCGTCCCGGGCGGGCTGGGCTTCAGCCGCCGAGCAGCGACGTGATCACGATGCCGAGTACGAGCACGATGAGCAGCGCGCCGATCGCGGCCATGAAGATCTCGGCCGGCGTGTAGCGGTTCCGGGACGCTCGCTGGGATGCGGGGGCGTTACGATTGCCGGACGTGCGTTTCGTCTTCTTCCGTCGTACCACCCGTCGAGTGTAACCGATTTCGGACACCCCGAGGGGCTGACCGGTGTCCCATTGCCGGCTCGGAGTGGTCGAACGTGTCGGGGACCGGGAACAGCGTGGGCCCGCTCCGGAGCGGTCGCATGTCGTTCCGCGCTGAGGTCCGCGCGAGGCACCGCGGTGCTGACGAAGCGTCGGTTTCACTCTGAGTGGAAGATGAAAAGCGCATTGTCGAGTTGCGACGGCCGTTGAAATGCCGCACTGTGACGTGATCGAGCGTAGGTTGGGAGGCAGCCCCCGGATTCCCTGTGCTCCGGAGGCCGCCGTTGATACGGCAGGTAGAAAGTGGGTTAATATTGGCGGGTCAATAATGGTAAGCGGCAGATCGGCTGCCGGTGCAAGGTGGGCATGCGGACGGCCCCTGAAGCCTTCCGGACTCCCTCGTACCAGGACGAGCAGGGATGAAAGACCGTTAAACGCATGGTACCCAAACCAATGCAATCACCGTGCCAGGGTGAGGGTCTGAAACTGGATCAACTGCGGGTTCGTATGACACAGTAGGTCGACGGGGGCGCCCCACCCAGCGACAAGGAGGACTGACATGAACATCGGAGTGGAAGGTGCGCGCGATCGTCGCAACTTTATCGAGCGCATCGCGGCCAAGATCCCGGGCTTCCGCGGCTATCTCGAGGCCGAGCTGCGCCGGGACGTCGACAAGATGCAGCGCGACTGGCTCGCGGCACAGGTCGATCGTGGACGTCAGGCGCTGCAGACCCAGATCCGCGACTGGAGCCGGAGCGGCAATCTCGCCAACCTCGATCTGGCGTCCAGCGCCGACAAGGGGCTCGACCGGCTGGCCAACCGCATTCGCCACGCCGACTACGGCTCGAGTGGGTTCTTCGACCCGGTCAAGATCCGAGAGGCCGAGCTCGATCGGCTCTACGCCTTCGACCTGGCGCTGATCGACACCGTCGAGAGCCTGGCGGATCGGATCGAGATGCTGCCGGCCACGGCCGCCGAGCCGGATCTCCGAACCCTGCTCGACGCGGTCCACGCCGCCGACCGGCAGTTCGACGAGCGGGCCACGGTCTTCGAAGACGTGACGCAGAAGGGAGGCGTGTGATGGCTCTCCTCGAGATTCTCGAGCACCATGATCCGACCGGCGAGGAGATCGTCTACCGGTTTCCGCCGCAGGGCAGCGCCGACATCAAGCTCGGCGCCCAGCTCGTGGTCCACGAAGCGCAGGAGGCGGTGCTGTACCGTGACGGCAAGGCGCTCGACGTCTTCGGCCCGGGCCGCCACACCCTGAGCACGCAGAACATTCCGCTGCTCGGCAAGATCATCGGTGCGCCGTTCGGCGGCGAGTCGCCGTTCCGGGTGTCGGTGGTGTTCGTCAACAAGCGGACCTTCCTCGACCAGAAGTGGGGCACGCGCGAGCCGGTCGTGTTCCGTGACGCCGAGCTCGGTATGGTCCGGCTTCGCGCATTCGGCATCTACGCCTACCGGATCGCCGACAGCCAGCTGTTCGTCAACACGGTGGTCGGCTCCCAGGGCCTGTTCGACACCGACCGTCTCAAGGACTTCTACCGCGACGTCATCGTGTCCAGGCTCAACGATCTGCTCGGCGAGAGCCTGAAGACGATCTTCGACCTCGCGCGGTACTACGACGAGCTCGGCGCGGCGGCAAAGGCCCGGCTGGCGGAGGACTTCGCCAAGTACGGCGTTGATCTCGCGGACTTCTACATCAACTCGATCACACCGCCCGACGAGGTCCAGGAGAAGATGGACGAGCGGGCCGCGATGGGCGCGGTCGGCGACATGAACACCTACATGCGGTTCAAGGCCGCCCAGGCGATCCAGGATGCTGCAGAGGGCGGTGGCGCCGGCGGCGAAGGCGGTTCGGCCGGTGCCGGCATGGGGCTCGGACTCGGCGCCGGTTTCGGCGCCATGATGCCGGGGATGATCGCCAACGCCATGCAGCAAGCGGGCCAGGGCGGCCAGCAGCCGCAGGGCGGCGGCGCAGCTGCGGCTGGAGCGGGTGCCTCGGCGGCCGGCGGCTTCTGCTCGGAGTGCGGCGCCAAGCTGCCTCCCGGCGCGAAGTTCTGTCCCGGGTGCGGCACGCCACAGACGTCGGGCGGCTGCCCGGGCTGCGGCCAGCCGGTGCCCGACGGCGCCAAGTTCTGTCCCAACTGCGGCACCAAGCAGGCGGAGTAGCTGTCAGCTTTCAGCCATCAGCGATCAGCTTCATCGCAGTCGGCGGAAAGGACGGAGGTCGAGATGAGTCAGGCGATGCCGGAGGTGTAGATGGCGGTGTCGTGTACCCAGTGCGGGGCGACGATCGAACCGCGGGCCGACGAGCGGCTGATCGAGTGCCCGTTCTGCTCGACCTCGCTCGTACTCGACGGCTCGGCGACGCTGTTCAACGAGATGATGCGGCCGACGATCAACACGGAGCAGGCGGCGGCGCATCTGAGGCGGTTCCTCGGCGGCCGCGACACCGTGGCCGACCTCGACCGGAAGGCGCGGCTCGAGCCGTCGTCCCTCGAGTACTTCCCGTTCTGGGCGTTCACCGTCGTCCAGGGCGGGCGAGAGCAGGTCGTGCTCCAGCCGGCGGCACCGTCGTCGTTGCAGGGTCTGCACGGTCTCGAGCTGCCGGCCGGAACGACCGAGCCCGCGAACCGGGCCACGGCGGCGGGTGCGCCGATGCTCGAGCCCGAGGTGCCGGTCGAGACCGCGCGCGAGTGGC
Source organism: Holophagae bacterium (assembly GCA_050115855.1). GTDB lineage: Bacteria > Acidobacteriota > Thermoanaerobaculia > Thermoanaerobaculales > Sulfomarinibacteraceae > JAHECW01. The sequence goes on along the minus strand of JASFPU010000015.1, from coordinate 5,907 downwards.
TCGAGGCCCGGTTCGGTGACGGGCTGTCGGTCCGCAGGACGGTGCTGTACCACCTGCCGATCTTTCGCACGCCGTACTCGTGGCAGGGCAGGACCTACCAGGCGGCGGTCGAGGCGGTTTCGGGCAAGGTGCTCCCTGCCGACTACCCGGCGAAGGCCGAGACGCCGTACGTCATGGTCGCGGCGCTCGCGCTCGCGGTATTCGGCATCGAGGGGCTCATCATCAGCAACCTGTTGCTCAAGGCGGCGGTCTATCTGGTGTCCGCCGTGCCGATCCTCGGCATCGCGTGGTTGACCAGTAGGAAGGTCTGATCGGGATGTCCGAGCCCGGCCCGCCACCCCCGCCGCCGCCGCCGCCGGGCAAATCTCCGTCTCGGGCCGCTGCGACCGATCGGCCGGCGTCCGAGCCGACGCGCCAGGTGCGGGTCCTGACCGGCCTGCGATGCGCGTCGTGCGGCGGCACCGTGGATGTTCGCGAGGGTCGGACCAACGTCGAGTGCCGGTACTGCGGCACTCCGCAGGCGGTGGTCGGCGAGCGCGGTGTGGTGCGGCTGATGGTCCTCGACCGCCTCGATCGGAGGCAGGCGATCGACACGGTGCGGGACTGGTTCAGATCGGGGATCCGCAAGGATCCCGCGCTGCGCACGAAGGCGACCTTCGACGAGGCGTTTCTGGCGTGGTTCCCCTTCGTCCGCGCCCGGCTCGACGCCATCGGCTGGGTGCTCGGCGTCGTCACCCGTCGGCGAAAGCGAGGCAACCGGTGGGAGACCGTTACGGTGCCGGTCGAGAAGTCCATCGAGCACGACGTTGATCTCACGATGCCGGCGGCTGACATGGCCGAGTTCGGCGTCCATCGCGTCGATCTCACCGGTGACGAGATCGTGCCCCTCGACGACGTGCGGATCCGGTCGAGGGGTATGGTGTTCCGGCCGAGCCGGTCGCTCGAGGAGATCGGCGAGCGCCTGCGGCAGCGCGCCGTCGAGAACGCGAAACAGCGCCACCGGCTCGACCGGATCACCTTCTCCTGGCTGACGTCCGTGCGGCGGCGAGTGGCACTGGTGTACTACCCGCTGTGGGTGATCCGGTACGGCTACCGCGGTCGCACCTACCAGGTACTGATCGACGCCGAGGACGGAAACCTGGCGTACGGCAAGGCGCCCGGCAATCACCTGTACCGCGCGGTCAGCCTGGTCGCGTCGTGCGCCGGCGCCGCCTTCGTCGGCACGACGGTGCTGCAGAACGCCGGCATGTTCCTGCGCTCGGACGACGGCCTGACCGGGCTCGGCGTGGTGGGCCTGATCCTCGCGGGCCTGGTGTACTGGGGCTACCGGCAGTTCCGCCACGGCGGCGTGGTGGAGGAGGGCAGCGGCCTCGCTGAGGGTCTCGGCGAGTCCGATCTCAGCGCCACCGTGAAAGAGGTCATGGAGCGGTTCCAGTGACCCTCCGGCTGATCAACCTCGACTGCCCGTCGTGCGGCTCGGGGATGCGGGGTGATGGTTTCGACACGATCTTCTTCTGCAGCCACTGCGGCGGTGCAGCGGTGCTCGGCGCCGACGGCCTCGAGACCGTCAGGGGCTCGGCACTGCTGCCGGCGCCCGGGCGGCGGGCCGAGATCTGGCGGCCGGCCTGGCGGATCGACGCGGATGTCCGGGTCCACGACCGGGTCCGCGCCGACGGCCGGAGAACCGAGGACTGGCAGCAGCGTCGGGCCTTCGTCGTTCCAGCCTTCGATCTGCCGCTCGACGATCTGACCCGGTTGACCCGAGCTCTGTCGGAGGTTGTCGGAGCCACGGCGGAGGTGCCGCGCGAGCCGGTTCGCGGCGGAACGCTGTCGGTCCCTGATGCCGTGGCTCTGGTTCGGCACATCCTGATCGGCGACGAGGTCCGCCGTTCGGACGTGCTGGCATCGGTGGCGGTGGACCTCGACGACGTCGAGCAGCGACTGGTCGCGCTGCCGATGCAGCCTGTCGACGGCGGCCTCCGCTGTGCGGTGACCGGAGTGACGGTGCGCGCGCCGCGTCGATAGCTCGCACCGGCGGTCGACTCGAACTGGGGGGTCCGGACGCGATCCCGCCGTCCGACACGACGCCACCGACGGACCACAGGTTTTTCACCGTTTGATCGTTTTTCACACCGCGTGACACCTGCGGACGCGAGTCTGACGTACAAATGGAGAGTCAACGAAGAGCCGAATGTTGAGAGGAGGACTGGGAGATGTTGAGAAGAACCGTGATCGCATTCGCACTGATCGGCACCTTGTGCGGCTCGGCTTCGGCGGCCGATCGCGGGTTCTACGTCGGCGGTGGGGTCGGCTTGCAGTCAATCAGTGTGGCCGATTTCTACGACGACTACCGGCCGCTCCATTTCAATAACAAGAACCTCGGGTTCAAGCTCTTCGGCGGATACCAGATCCTGCGCCACCTGTCCGTGGAGGCGGGCTACATCGACTACGGCAATCGCAAGCGGTGGGAGACACTCCGGACTGTGGGGTATCAGGAGATCGATGTCGGGGTCGAACAGTGGGACGCGTCGGCGGTTGGCATCTTCCCGCTCGGGAAGCCGGCGATGCTCTTCGCGAAGGTTGGGATCGCATCGTGGAGCACCGACGTCAAGGCGATCGAGGGCGAGGAGCACATCGATCTCTCGTCGAGCGGAACGGATCTGGCCTACGGTCTCGGGCTCGAGTTCTTCGTCAAGAAGTTCGGCTTTCGGGCCGAGTACGATGCGATCGACATCCCCGACAACGGCACGGCGTCGCTGGTCTCGATCAACCTGACCTACCACTTCTGACCGAATCGAGCCGGCTGCGTGGCCGCCGGCCGGTCGAAAGTCACGATTCCTGACCGGTCGAATCGAATGGCGTGTGCACGAGCACCGCATCGCACCGAGCACACGCTGTGATCGACACCCCGATCCGCCGGACGTCGCCGCCGGCGTCGGCGTGATCGCCGAGTGCGACGGGCCCCGGAGATGCCTCCGGGGCTCTGTCGTGCTTGGGCCCGGGTCCGGGGGGTGATCGGTCCGACGGGTTCGAGGTAAGATGACAGCAGGCGGTACAGACACTGCAACTGGACAATCTGCCGTACGTACTTCTCAACGAGGAATATTGACTTTAATGTCTCATCTCGATTCTTTGGAGGTGCTGTCGTGGCTCCGACGCTGTTGATGCTGGTCGTCGTCGTCGTCCCCGTGGTGCTGGTCGCAGCCTACCTGGTGATCCGGGTTCGGTACAAGAAGGCGGGGCCGGACGAGGCACTCATCGTGTTCGGCCGGCGCAAGCTGTTCGGCAGGAAGGTTCGCACCGAGAAGGGCGACATCGAGGGGTTCAGGATCATCCGCGGCGGCGGCACGTTTGTCTGGCCGGCGTGGGAGCAGTACGAGATTCTGTCGTTGCGGATGATGACCCTGGAGATCGACATGCCGCACGTCTACACGATTCAGGGCATCCCGATCAACGTCAAGGCCGTCGCCCAGGTCAAGGTCCAGGGCGACATCGACCACATCCGGCGCGCCGCCGAGGGCTTCCTCGGCATGCCGGTCACCGATGTCAAGGAGACCATCCAAGAGACCGTCGCCGGTCACCTGCGCGGGATCGTCGGGACGCTCACCGTCGAGGAACTGTACCGCGACCAGCGCCGGTTTCAGGAGAAGGTGCGCGATGAGGCCCACACCGACCTCGAGGGGATGGGCTTCGAGTTCCGGTCGTTCGTCTTCCGGGCGATCCAGGATGACGAGGGGTATCTCAACGCCCTCGGCCAGCCGAAGATCCAGGAGGCGCTCAAGAACGCGCGCATCGCGACCGCCAACGCCGACCGTGACGCCGCCATCGAGGAGGAGCAGGCGCGCCAGCAGAAGGAGCAGAAGCGGATCGGCGTCGACACCGAGATCGCCGAGGCCGACAAGGCGCTCAGCTTGAAGAAGGCGTCGATCAAAAAGGAGGTCGACGTCGCCGACGCACAGGCGGTCAAGGCGGGAGAGATGGAGCTCAAGGTCCAAGACATCAGGATCGCGGATCAGGAGGTCGAGCGCCAGAAGCTCGAGCTCAACGCTTCGATCCGCGAGAAAGCGGACGCCAAGAAGTACGAGGCCGAGCGGCTCGCCGACGCCAAGAAGTACACCGTCGAGCAGGAGGCGGCGGCCGAGCGGCTGCGTCGTGAGCAGGCGGCCAAGGCGCTCCAGGCCGAGGGCGTCGCCAAAGCCGAGGCCGAGTCGGTCCAGCGCCGCCAGATCGGGCTGGCCGAGGCGGAGGCGATTCAGGCCCGCGGCGAGGCCGAGGCGGAGGCGCGTCGCAAGCTCGCCGAGGCGCTCAAGCTGTACAACGAGGCCGGCCTGTCGATTGAGGCGCTCAAGGTCCTACCCGAGATCGCCGCGGCGGTGTCCGAACCACTGTCGCGCGCCGGCGAGACGACCATCATCTCGCACGGTGGGAGGCCGGGCGACGGCACCGGGGCTGCGCGGCTCACCGACGACGTGACCCAGGTGCTGACCCAGCTCGGCCCGATTCTGAAGCAGCTTTCCGGCGTCGACATGGACAAGCTGCTGCGCGACATCTCGAGCCTCCCGGCGGCGGTGGCGAAGGGCATCGAAGGGTCGGAGCAGTCGACGTCGAAGGACGCGGACGAGGTCTTCGGCGAGTGAGCTGAGCCGTGCAACCGTCAGACGATCTGGTCGCACTGTTCGACGTCCTGCGGCGGGTGACGTCGCCGACGGATAAAGCGCGCACGCTGGCCCGGGCGTGGCGGACCGTGCGCGACCTGAGCCCCGCCGAACGGAGCTGGCTGGCGCGGGAGGTCGGGTTCGAGGGGGCGGAGGAGTTGGTCGAGGGTCTCGCCGACAGAGGTGACCGCGGCCTCGCGCCGGCCGCGGTGCTCGAGGCGCTCGGTCGGGCGCGGGACAGCCGATCGTTCTCGGTGCGCGGGTTGTTCGCCGAGCTGAGGGATCCGAGCCGGCGGGAGGAGCTGCTCGCCCGAGGCGTCGATTTGGTCGCGGACGCGCTGGTCGGCGACCGCGAGGCGGCGGTGTCGCCGTCGGTCGGGTTTGACAGCGGTGCCGAGCTCGAGGTGCCGGTGCCCGATACCGGCGCCGACACCGATGATCCGGAGGGGAGCGAGGCGGAACGGGAGCTGGAGGAGGACGGGCCGCCCGAGGTGGGTGCGGCCGAATCGGCGGAAGAGCCGGCTGTGCCGCCACCACCGCCAGAACCTCCGCCGGAACCACCGGCATTCGAAACGCAGCCGCCCGACGTGCGGCGGGCGCCGGAACCCGAACCGCAATTGGAGATCAGCGATCCGTCCGAGCCGTCGGTGTGGGATGAGATGTGGGCGCCGTCCGAGTCGCTGTCGGTGAGCGGGGCGGTGGCGCCGGGCGTCGCCGACGGTCAGCCGGTTCACGACCGACCGGCGGTCTCGGCGATTCGGCGCCTCCAACAGCTGCGATCGGAAATCGAGGGTCTGGGGGCTCGGGACGCCAGCGCCCTTCGCGACCTCCTCGACCGCTTCCCCGAACCGTGGGCCCGACGGCGAGCGATGGTGGCGCTCATCGAGGCGGGGATCCCTCGGGACGCCGCCGGTGCGCTCGATCTCATCGAGTCGCTGGACCGGGCGTTGGATCGGCGGTGGTGCCTGTCCGCGCTCGCACGGCGTGGCGATCTGACCGGGGCCGACCTCGAACGGGCCGTCGCGATGCTCGCCTCGCCCGCCGCACGGCGGCGGGTCGAACGGTTGGCGGGGGCGTAGGGTTCGGTTCTTTCGACATCGGCCTTCTGGCTCGCCCCCGCCTGACGGTGGGATCGATCCAGCGTCGCCCGGGCAGCGTGGTCGTACGAAGGACGCCGGAACAACACTGACCACGCTGCCCGGGCGCCGGCGGCCTTCCTGCTGACCGGGGCGGCTGCACGTGGTTCAGCGCT
>JASFPU010000014.1:0-15409 GCA_050115855.1 Holophagae bacterium | reverse complement strand
CTGATGACGCGGCAGCTGAAGGTCGAGACGCAGCTCTAAATTTAATTATGAGTTATGAATTCTGAATTATGAATTTCATCGCAAATTACCCAAAGCATTTTGAGATGTCATTCATAATTTATAATTCATAATTGATAATTTATAATTTGAACGTCAGCCCGACCACTCGCCCGGACCGGAGTACTCGTTGCGCGGGATGCGCAGCCCGGGCACCAGGTCGCGCTCCGGCACGACTTCGATCGCCTTCGGGTACTCGGGGCAGGCGTACTCGCAGAGACCGCATCCGGTGCAGGCAGCGGAGCCGACCAGGGGTCGGCTACCGATCATCATCAGCGCCTTGTCGGGGTAGGGGCACGCCTTGTGGCACCGGGTGCACAGCTCGCCCTTGAAGGTGACGCAGCGCAGCGGGTTGACCTTGGCGATCCCGATTCGGACCCCGGCCGGCCCGTTCTCGGGCGGCGTCAGCGCCCCGTCGGGGCACGCGGCGATGCACGGGAGATCGTCGCACAGACGGCACGGGTTGAGGCTCGGTGAAATGGCGGGCAGCTTGCGCCCGTCCGACTCCTCGATGGTGATGATCGCGTCCACTGGACAGACTGGAATGCAGTCGCCGCATCGGGTACAGGTGTCCAGGAACTCGTTGTCCGGATCGAGGGCGCCGGGGGGCCTGAGCGCCGTGTCCGGATCGGGGGCGCCCGACCGGTCCACCGCCCGTTTGGCGTCCCGGAACGCACCGAACCAGGATGTCAGCAGGTCGCGACGGGAACGACGGCGGTCGTCGCTCATGGTGCGGTCGCGTCCGGAATCGGCATCTCGTCCCACGGCGCGGCGTCGGCGATGCGGTGGATGTCGGCTCGGGCAAGCGCATCCGCCAGCAACGTGCGCTCGTCGAGCTCGGTCGCCGCCCGTTCCAGCTCGGCCGCAGTCGACTTGGTGGCCGGATTGTACGGCATCAAGAACGAGCAGCAGTCGAAGTGCGGTTGAATCGACAGCTCGAAAGTCCCCGCCCGGCGGGCGATGGCGATGATCTGCTGCTTGTCGAGACCGATCAGCGGTCGGAGCACGGGGCTCGACGCCGCCGCCTCGACCGCGGACATGTTCTCGATAGTCTGTGACGCGACCTGCCCGAGACTCTCCCCGGTGACCAGCGCCCGCCCCCTGAAGCGGCCGGCGAGGCGCTCGGCGAGCTGGATCATGAACCTCCTGTAGAGCAGCACCCGCAGCGCCGCCGGGCAGCGCGCCGCGACCTCTTCCTGAATGGCGAGCAGGGGGATCATCGCGACGCGCGACGGTCCCTGGAACCGGTTGAGGACGCGGACCAGATCGTGCACCTTTTCCAGGCTGGCCGGATCGGTCCTGGGGACCGAGTGGAAGTGCACGAAGTCGAGCCGCATCCCGCGCTTCATCATCATGTAGGCGGCGACCGGCGAATCGATGCCGCCCGACAGCAGGCAGGTTCCCCGGCCGCCGACGCCCACCGGCAGGCCGCCCGGACCGGCGACCCGGCGGATCCAGGTCGACAGACCGTTCTGGTCGACCAGGACGTGGAGCGTGAGCTCGGGGTGGCGCAGATCGACCGGCCACCCGACCTTCTTCTGGACGAATGTGCCGACCGCCCGTTCGATCTCGGGCGACGTCATCGGGAAGCTCTTGTCCGACCGCAGACAGCGGACCGCGAAACTGGCCGGCGATCGACGCCTCAGCTCGGGCTCGAGCGCCCGCTCGAGATCGTCGAGGGTGGAGCCGACCTGTTCGATCGCCATGATGGCGCCGAGACCGAAGACGGTGTGGAGCCGGCGAGCCACTTCGGTGAACGGCACCGGTTCGGCGAAGTCGACCAGCACGCGCCACGCCGGACGGGTGACCGACGCACCGGGCAGGTCTTTGACGGCCCGCCGGACATTGTCGGTCAGGGTCCGCTCGAACCACTTCCGGTTGCCACCCTTGAGGCTGATCTCGTTGGTGGTGGCGAGGACCTGGGTCACCGTCTCCATCGGCGTAGGTTATCAGGAATCAATGAGTGCGTGACGGGTTGACATCGCGTGTCGGATCGCGGATCCGGTTACTGCCACTGCCACTGCCACTGCCACTGCCACTGCCACTGCCACTGCCACTGCCACTGCCTACGCCCGCCGCGGCGATTGAACTCGCGGGGATCGAGGCGGCAGCGCACATCGGACTCGGACTCGGAAGGATGAGGGACAATAGACGGGTGAACGACAGGTCACTCACCGAACGGGAGGCGGCACGGCTGTGGGCGCTGGCCTACAACAGCCACGACGCGTCGGTGCTCGCACCGATTCTCGCCGAGGGTGTCCGTGTGATGTCCCGCTGGGTGGTCAACGACCTGATCGGGCGCGACCACTATCTCGACTATCTGGATCGGAAGTACGAGACCTTCGAACGGGCCGGCTCGGTGGTGCGGGCCGAGATCGGAGAGACTCCCGGCGACGTGGCGTCCGGCGGACGCGCGTGCGTGCTGCTCGAGCAGGACGGGAGGCTGCTCGCCACCGTGCTGTTCGACGTCGTCGGTGGGTTGCTGTCGCAGGTCACGCTCAGCGACCATCCGAGGCCCGATTCGTGCCGACGAAGCGGCGACTATCCAGGCTTCGAGAACGACGTCCGAACAGTCAACTGACGTCGGTCGCCGTCGTCACGCCAGCGTCTGGTCCATCAACCGGAGCAGCATCTCCAGCAGCCGGAGGGGCTCGACCCCGGTCGGGTCCCGCAACACGCCGTCGAGCTCGGCGTCACGACCGCCGAGTCCGCGCAGCCCGTCGATCATCTCGTCGGTGACCCGGCCCCGGCCGAGCTCGCCGATCGCCCAGGTCAGCATCCGTTGATCGAAGCTGACGAGGTCACCGCGATGATTGATCTTCTGGAGGTGGTGGGCGAAGCTCTCGACGGTCGGCCAGATTTCGGTCGCCATGGCGAGATCGCGGTCGGCGAGACGCCAGGTCTCGAGCTGGCTCTTCAGTGCGATCAGCGTGAGCTGCTCGTCGAGCCGGATGGTGTCGTAGGTCGGGGCGTCGCGGATCGCGTCGATCGCCGCGTCGACCGCCTCGAGCGATCGGGTGTATCCCTCGGCGGTTCCAGGCGCCGGTCGTGAGAAGGCGGTGGCGAATGGCCCGATGGTCTGCCGAACCGCGATCGCGGTGGCGAGCCGGGAGCGCGGTTCGACCTCCGGCCGCGGCGGTGTCTTCTTCGCCGCTGCCGGCGTCGCGGTGGGAGGCGCGGCGGGCTCCGGTCGTGGTGGTTTCCGGGTCCTGGCCGACTGCAGCTCGGCAGCTCGCTGGATCAGCGTGTCGGTGATTCGCTGGTGCTGGTCGCGGACCTTGGCCTCGATCGCCTGGTCCGTGGTGATCGAGGGATCGAGGCTGAGCTCCCGGCTGGTGACCAGACGTCCGCCGTCGTACACCAGCGTTCGGATGACCGGCGGCTCGCCGGGGACGAGCTCGGTTTGGATGGTGAACTCCCGTCCAAGCAGGGCGATCTTGTCGATGGCGCCGGTCATGCCCTTGTGATTGCACCACGTCGAGGCGACGAGAGCAATACCGACCGACGACGGGTGGCGCGTGTCGGGAGCCGGAACCCGACGCTGGCGCCGGCACGGCGATCCCAGGGTGTCCTACACTGGCGACGATGATGAACGGGCACCAACCGGGTTCAACGGATCGGCCGGCCGGACGGTTCCTGTCGCCGATCGTGGTGCTCGTGATCGCGGCGCTGCTCTTCGGCTGGTTTCTCGGCGGCCACGACCTGTGGGCGCCGGACGAGCCGGTGTCGGCGGAGCGGGCACGCGAGATGTTGATCGACGGCCACTGGCTCGTGACGCACGTCAACGGGTTGGTCAACACCGACAAGCCGCCTCTGTTCTACTGGCTGATCGCCCTCTTTTCGCTGCCCTTCGGAGCGGTCACGGAGATCACGGCCCGGTTGCCGTCGGTGCTCGCCGCGCTCGGCACCCTGGCCCTCACGATGCGGCTCGGTGCCCGCTGGTTCGATCGTCGGACCGCGGCGGTGTCGGGCGTGCTGCTCGCGACCTCTTTCATGTTCTGGGACAAGGCGAGGTGGTCGCAGATCGATGCGCTGCTGTGCCTGCTGATCTGGGTCGCCCTGTCCGCCTTCGAGGCCTGGCGGTCGGACTCGCTCGGAGGGCGTTCGGCCGGTGTGGTGTTCTGGGCCGCCGCCGCTCTCGCGGTGCTCGCCAAGGGCCCGATCGGCCTGCTGCTCCCGATCGGGATCGTCGTCATCGTGCTCATCGTCGAGCGCGACCTCGGCTCCTGGCGGCGGTTCGCGCCCATTCTCGGCCCGATGGTCTTCGTTGCGATCGCCGGAGGTTGGGCCGCGGCCGCGACCTTGTGGGGTCCGCCGGAGTACTCCGTCATCGGCGCGCTGCGCGAGCACTTCGTCGAGCGGGGGGTCCACGGCATGCACCACATTCGTCCGTTCTGGTACTACGCCGAGCGGCTGCCACTGTCGTTGCTACCGTGGACCGGGTTGTTGCCTGGAGCGGTGGTGCTCGCCTGGCGCAACCGCACCAGCGCCGCATTCCGGCTGGCACTGGTGTCGGCGGCGTTCGTCGTGGTGTTCTTCTCCGTGTCGACCGAGAAGCGGGACCTGTACGTGCTGCCGGCCTTCCCGGCCATCGCGCTCATGCTCGCGGCGCTGGTCGCCGCGGCGGTCGGCTGGCGCGACGAGGCTCGGCCGTCCAGGACGGTGTCGCCCCGCTGGGTCACCATCGGGCAGGGGGTCATCGGCGCCGTGTTCGCTGCGGTCGGCGTGGCCGTTCCGGTCCTCCGTTCCCGGGTCGAGCTCCTGCCGGAGTGGATGATCATCGCGGCGGCCGGCATTCTTCTGGCGACCGGTCTCGCCACACTGATCTCGGCGCTGCGTGGACGCGCCCTCGCCTCGGTCATGGCGACCGCGGCAGGTATGGCGATCCTCTACCTGTTCGCCACCGCCACGATCTACCCGGCGATGGAGCCGAGAAAATCCGCGCGCGGCTTCGCCCAGGTGGTGGCCGAAGCCACGGCGTCGTCGCGGGCGGCGGGGCACCGGGTCGTCGCGTGGCGGGCCGGCAACGTCCCGATCGCCATCGCGTTCTACTCGGACGGTGTCTACACCGTGGAAACCGACGACCCGGCGGTGCTCGCCGACCACCTGGAGCAGGATGAGCTGGTCTACGCGATCGTCGATGCCGATGAGCTCGACGAGGTTCCGGCCCATGTTCGGCGACGCCTGGTCGTGGTGCACGAGCAGCGCCTGAGCCGACGTCACCTCCAGCTTGTCGCCAACCGGCCGGTCGACTCAGGGTGACGCTGCCGACCGTCTCCCAGACCATTGTCAATCCGTGCCACGGACACGTCGCCTGCCCGACGATGTAGGATGGGCGGCACCTGGTGTCGCACGGGGAGGACGAGATGGTGGCCGCGAGTGCCGTCGACCAGACCGCGACCGTGATCCTGGCCCGCAACGAATCGCCCACCGTCGCGGATGCGGTGGTGGGCGCAGCCGTTCACTCGTCTCGCGTGCTGCTGATGGACGGGCACTCCGACGATGACACCGCCGGCATCGCCCGGCGGGCGGGCGCCGAGGTCCACACCGACCCGGGCACCGGCAAAGGGGGTGCGATCCGCGCCAGCCTCGAGCTCCTGTCGGAGCCGATCGTCGTGTTCATGGACGCTGACGGATCCCACGATCCCGATGACATCCCGCGGCTCGTGGAACCGGTTGCCGCCGACCACGCCGAGCTCTGCGTCGGCAGCCGATTCGCCGGCGGCTCGGAGGAGCTGTCGATGACCTTCGGTCAGCTCATCCGCACCATCGGCAATATCTCGATGAACGTCGCGATCAACACCCGGTGGGGGGTGCAGCTGACCGACACGCTGAACGGGTTTCGGGCGGGCCGGGTCGAGACGCTGCGCGCGATCGGGCTGCGTGCCGACATCCACACCATCGAGCAGGAGATGGTGATGAAAATGTTGCTCGGCGGGTTTCGCGTGGTCAACGTCCCGACCCACGAGTACCCGAGGCGGTTCGGCGACAGCCACATCCGGATCTGGCGGCAGTGGCCGCGCTTCGTCGGAAACGTGGCCGCTCATCTGTTTCGCCCGAACCGGCCGTTGAAGGGGGACCGTGTCGAGGATTGATCTCGCATCCTCGATCGGGAGTCGATGTGCCGCCCCTGCCCCTGCCCCTGCTCGCTGTTCCTGACGCTGATCGCTGATGCTGCCGCTGTTCCTGCGACATCGGCCATCTGGCTCGCTTTCGCCTGGCGGCGAGATCGATCCAACGTCACCCTGTCAGCGTGGTCGTGCGAAAAACGCCTGAACGTCGCTGACCACGTGCCCGGGCGCCGGCGGCCTTGTTCGGGTCCCGGGCTCGTACAGGTTCAGATCACACATTCGAGGTAATTGAATCGATGTTTGTCGTCGCGGGTCTCGCCCGCCAACGATCGTTGTGGGCCGGATCGCCCGGGACGGAACGCCCGCCGGAGACGATTGAGGTCGCGATGATCAGCCGCTACCGGTCGTTCGAGAATGACCCGGGGTGACTATGCCGGATCGGGATCGGGATCGGGATCGGGATCCGTCCGCCCTACCTCGGCGGCGCCAGCCACGGCACGACGGTCGCGGCTCCAGGCAGCGTCGCTGGCATGCGTTCCAACACTCGTTCCGCGGTGGCCTCCGGCGGCAGGTGGGCGAGCACCAGCGTGTCGCACGTCAGGTCGGGCAACAGCTCGAGCCAGTCGACAAGGTGACCGTGGCCACCGAGCCGGGCCGCGACGCGGCCGCCGGGGTCGATGAACGAGCAGTCGACGACGGCGACCTCCGCGTCGAGCAGATCGGGGCGCTCGCGAAACGGCAGCACCGAGCTGTCACCGGCGAAGGTCGCGAGTGGGCGCGTCGCGCCGTCCGCCCTGATCGACCAGCCCAGGCTCGGTGTGTTGTGGTGGACCCGGAACGCGGTCGCGGACCACCCGGTCTCGAGCGCGATCACCGAACCCGGCCGAGCGGCGATCAGCGAGCGATCGAGGTCGACGCGACGTCGCACGCCGTCGAGGTCGGGCCAGATGGCGAGGGCGGCGAGCAGCTCGTCCCGACGTTCGGCGGGCAGCACGACCCGCGTCGGGCGGCCACGATGGCGCCGGGTGTGGGCGGACAGCCAGGCGATGAGCCCCGCGACGTGATCCGAATGGCAGTGGGTCAGCAGGACGGTGTCCTGTGCCGCCAGGACGGCCGAGCAGCGGCCCATGTCGACCGCGGTGCGACAGTCGGGGAGGGCGAACGCGGTGGCAAGCGCGGCCACCGACACGCCGGACACCGTGTGCGGTGCGAGCTCGAGCCTGAGCTCCCAGTAGTCAGGTGCGAGTTTCGGGAATCGGACCCGATCGACGGCGGGCGGATTCCTCACCGCGTGATGTCGATCTCGGCGCGGGCGGCGATGTCGCCCCCGGCGCCGGTCATGTAACGGACCTCGTACCGTCCAGGCCGCTCGGGGGCGGCGAGCGTGGCCGGCGATCCGACCGCGGTGCTCGCCCAGTCGAGGATCCGGTGCCTCGGCGCTTCGGTCCGGCTGATCGTCAGCATGTCGCCCGGTGCGGCCGGACCGGTCCACGACACCGTGAACCGTTTGCCGGCGGTCGCCGACGGGGGGACGTCGAGGGTGACGGCGATGGTTTCGACCTCGATCGGGGCGCGGGCGAGCACGTCGCCGGTCGTGCCGTCGACGTAGCGCAGCTCGTAGCTGCCGGGGTCGCTCGGCGCGGTCAGGATCAACGGGGTGCCCGCCTCGACGCGTGCCCACTCGAGGTAGTCGGTGCCCGCGGTGTCCGGTCGGGCGAGGCTGACGAAGTCCTCGGGCCCCTCGGGGCCGCTCCACTCGACGGTGATGTCGTGCGCGACCGGCACGGCGGCGTGCGCGCTGATCGACGCTGCGGGCGGTTCGGCGTCGGCGGACGCCTCGGCGCCGGCAACGTCCGTCAGCGCCCACTCGAGCGCCTGGGCGAGCCCGTCCCGGTCACGGACGTCGCGGGTCGGTACGCCGCCGAAGCTGTCGAGCGTGGCGGCGTCGAGCCCGAGCCCGATGACGCGGATGTCCACCCCGCCCCCGTGCTCGGCCAACACGCGCCCGACCTCGGCGATATCGTCACCGCAGTCGTCGCCGCCGGCGGTGATCACGACGAGACGTGCCGGTGCCTGATCGCCTCCGAGATCGTCGACCGCCGCCACAGTCGCGCTGACCAGGGGGCAGACGCCGCCGGGCTCGACACCGTCGACCGCGTCGATCCAGCGTTCCCGGTCGGGCGGTTCAACCGGAATGACGAGCCGGGTCGCCCGGCACGGCGCGGCGTCGCCGTCGGTGCCGCCGCCGGCCAGCCGCAGGCCCGGCTGGAGCTCCGGCCGGTCGGCGACCGTGGCGGCGAGCGTGCTGAGCAGCGCCGGACCGACGATGTCGTGGTACGGCGCGCCGTCGGGCCCGGTTCGGGACATCCTGTCCGACGCGTCCATGACGACGACGATCCGGTCTGGCGGGTCGGCAACTGCGATCGAAGCGGCCGCGATCAGACCGATGACGAGGGTGGTGCGGATCATGGGTCGATCATATCGAAACGACCGCGGGTCGAGGCGGAGCGGGAATACGATTCGACTTTTCTCAGTAGTGAATGGTGGTGGTAGGATCTCGCGGCGCCGCGCCGTCGATCGTCCGGAGCACCGCACAGGAACCGGTGCACGACCCGGAATCGGCGGCGATCGAGCACCTGAGCGACACGCTGGAGGGACCAACTCACATGATCGTTGGAGTCGTCAAGGAGACGTTCCCGGGCGAGGCGCGCGTGGCGCTCGTGCCGGCGGGTGTGCAGCAGCTGACCAGGGCCGGAATCGAGGTGCTCGTCGAACCCGGCGTCGGTGTCGCCGCCGGATACAACGACGACGCCTACGCCGACAAGGGCGCCGCACTGGCGGCCGATCGCGCGGAGGTCTGGCGGCGCGCCGACGTGATGCTCCAGGTCCGCGCCCTCGGCGCCAACCCGGAGCGCGGCGCGGCCGACCTCGAGCACATGCGATCGGGACAGACCGTGATCGGTGCCTGCGAGCCGCTCACCGAGCTCGATGCGGCGACCGAGGTCGCGAAGACCGGCGCGACGCTGTTCTCGATGGAGATGATGCCCCGCATCACGCGCGCCCAGAGTATGGACATCCTGTCGTCGATGGCCACCATTGCCGGCTACAAGGCGGTTCTGCTGGCGGCCGACGCGCTGCCCAAGATGTTCCCCATGATGATGACCGCCGCTGGTACGCTCGCCGCTGCGCGTGTGTTCGTCGTCGGCGCCGGTGTCGCCGGTCTGCAGGCGATCGCCAGCGCGCGCAGGCTCGGCGCCGTTGTCCACGCGTACGACGTGCGGCCGGCGGTGCGCGAGCAGGTCGAGAGCCTGGGCGGGAAGTTCGTCGAACTCGAGCTCGACACCGACTCGGCCGAGGATGCGGGCGGCTATGCCAAGGAGCTCGGTGAGGACTTCTACACCAAGCAACGCGAGATGATGCTCGAGGTGGTCGCCGACAGCGACGTCGTCATCACCACGGCGGCGATTCCCGGCAAGAAGGCGCCGATCCTGGTCACTCGAGAGATGGTCGAGGGGATGCAGCGCGGTTCAGTGATCGTCGACCTCGCGGCCGAGCGCGGCGGCAACTGCGAGCTCACGGTGCCCGGCGAACGCGTGGAGCACGACGGAGTGACCATCCTGGGTCCGCTCAACATCCCGTCCGACGTGCCGTACCACGCGAGTCAGATGTACTCGAAGAACGTGACCACCTTTCTCCTCCACCTGATCGACGACGACGAGCTGGTCATCGATCCCGATGACGAGATCACCAAAGGAACGCTGATCACACGGGACGGATCCGTGGTTCACCCCCGGGTGCTGGAGCTGCAGGAGAGGGGTGCGGAAGGGAGTGCAACGTCATGACCGACCTCGTCATGTTGCTGACCGTGTTCGTGCTGGCGATCTTCGTCGGGTTCGAGATCATCACCAAGGTGCCGCCGACGCTGCACACGCCCCTCATGTCGGGCTCCAACGCGATCTCGGGCATCACCATCATCGGCGCCCTGATCCTGGCCGGCGCCATCGACAGCCCGCAGATCTCGAAGATCCTCGCCACCGTCGGCGTCGCGTTCGCCGCGATCAACGTGGTCGGCGGCTTCCTGGTCACCAACCGCATGCTCAAGATGTTCAGCGAGCGCAGGAAGTAGGTGCGGCCGATGCTCTCCCAGCAGATCGTCAACATCGTCTACCTGCTGGCGGCGGTGCTCTTCATCCTCGATCTGAAGTGGATGGCGCACCCGCGGACCGCGGTCCGCGGCAATGTCGCCGGCGCGCTCGGCATGGCGATCGCCATCGCCGCCACGCTGCTGTCCGATCGCTATGACTGGTCGTACATCGTGGTCGGCGTGGCCGTCGGATCCGTGATCGGCGCGGTCGCCGCGATGAAGGTCAAGATGACCTCGATGCCGGAGCTCGTCGGCCTCTTCAACGGCTTCGGCGGCGCGGCGTCGATCCTCGTCGCCGGGTCGGCGATCGTCGCCGCGGTCGCCTCGCCGACCGCCGCGACCTCGCTTCAAATGCGGATCGCCACCGTCGCGTCGGCCGTGATCGGATCGGTGACCTTCTTCGGCAGCTACGTTGCCTTCGGCAAGCTGGCCGAGTTTCTCGCCGTCAAGTGGAAGCTCTACACCTGGCAGAAGATCGTCAAGTACGGCTTCTCGGCGCTGGTTGCCGTCGGGTCCGTCGGCTACGCCTGGGTGCAGCTCGACGACGGCTGGCCGGCGTGGGGCGTCGCGGTCTGTGGCGTCATCGTCGCCGGGGTGCTGCTGGTCAAGAAGGACCGCTTCCCGGGCATGGATGGGGTCAAGATCGCGTCCGCCGTCGCGGTGATCGGTCTCGGCGTTCTGGTCGTTCTACAACCCGGTGACCAACCGCTGTTTTGGTTGTTGGTGGCCGTGGCAGGCGTTCTCGGTGTCATCCTGACGCTGTCCATCGGCGGCGCCGACATGCCCGTCGTGATCGCGCTGCTGAACTCGTACTCGGGGCTCGCAGCGGCCGCCACCGGCTTCGTCATCGACAACAACGTGCTGATCATATCGGGGTCCTTGGTCGGTGCCTCCGGCATCATTCTGACCAACATCATGTGCAAGGCGATGAACCGGTCGCTGGTCAATGTTTTGTTCGGCACCATGGGCCCGACCGCCGACACGCCCGACGCCGACGATGTCTACCGGACCGTCAAGGCGACCTCGGCCGACGAGATCGCGATGCTGCTCGACGGCGCCCAGCGGGTGGTGATCGTGCCCGGCTACGGCATGGCCGTGGCCCAGGCGCAGCACGCGGTGCGCGACCTGGCCAACCAGCTCGAAGCCCGCGGGACGAACGTCGAGTACGCGATCCACCCGGTGGCGGGCCGGATGCCGGGCCACATGAACGTGCTGCTCGCCGAGGCCGACGTGCCGTACGAGGCGCTGGTCGAGATGGACGACATCAACCCGACCATGGCCCAGGTCGACGTCGCGATCGTGGTCGGAGCCAATGACGTGGTCAACCCCGTCGCCCGAACCGATCCGCAGAGCCCGATCGCCGGCATGCCGATCATCGACGTCGACAAGGCGCGCACCGTAGTCGTCATCAAGCGCAGCCTCAGCCCGGGCTTCGCCGGAATCCCGAACCCGCTGTTCGCCGCCGACACCACCCTCATGTTTTTCGAGGACGGCAAGAAGGCGATGCTCGACCTGGTCGCGGCGATCAAGGAGCTCTAGACCCGCTCCCGATTTCGTTCGGGCTCCCGACCGACCCACCGCCGCCGGCTCTCGCGAGCCGGCGGCTGTCGACTTCGACCCTCGGCGGCCGCGAACGACGCCTCGAATCGGGTTGGAGTATCAGAGGGAGAAACCGGGCGTCGATTCGCGGCCACCTCAAATCGAAGCCGAGCCGTGACTCCGTCACGGCGGTGGGTCGGAGGGTGAGGATGGCAGACTCGAAGCACATTCGGACATGCCCCGCCCCCCACTCCTCCTCCCACCCGCCCTCAGAAATCCACGTCGGCCTCGCTGTGCTCGGCGCCCCGCGGATTTCTGAAGGAGTGAGGTATCGAGCCGTCGCAAGCCGCGCAATGGTGGGGCCGCGCCCTGGTGCCCGCGATGCGGCTGTACCTGGGTCTTCTCGATCGGCTCGTCGGGTTCGGCATGGGATCGGTGCTGGCGCGATAATTTCCGTACATCGTGGTCGAGCTGACGTCAGGAAACACGCCGTCTCCTCCGAGGTCGGCGGTCAGCCGGACCTCCTGAGTGACCGCGAGGCACGACGTGAAGACGAGACACGAGAAAGAACAAATGGGTTCGACACTCGGAGCTTTGGTAAAGTGAAGAGGCGTTCGTTGGATCTGAAGGAGGAGGGGGAGATGTCCAGGGCATTTTGTTTCATTCGAGTGGCGGTGGTGGTGCTCTTCGCCTGTCTGGTTGTCCAGCCGGTCAGCGCGCAGGTGACCCTGATCAGCAACCTCGACGGCAACGACGCGACTCAATCGTTCAACATGAACGACACCCGCAACAAGGGAATGGGTTTCACCATGCCGGCGGGCGACGACTACACGCTGGATTACGTGACGTTGCGCCTCGAGACGGCTGCGGGGATCGCCCCGATCGTCGAAATCTGGAGCAACGCCGGAGGTGTTCCGGGGGCGGCAATCGAGACCCTGACGAATCCCACATTCGCGTCCTCGGGGATCGCCAACTATGACTTCACGTCGACCGGGATTACGCTGACGGCGGGTGAGAGCTACTGGATCGTTGCGTACGGCCCGGCCGGCGTCGCGGGGTACAACTGGAAGGCGAGCTCGCCCGCCCAGATTCCGACCGGCCTCGCGACCCATCTCGGTGCGACATTCGACACCGATGGGCCGCCGCCGACAACGACCTCGTCGATTATCTGCAGCTACTCGGTGACGGCGACACAGGTGCCGGTCGAGCTGCAGTCATTCACCATCGAGTAGCCGTTCACGCTCCCGGCGTTGGAACGAGGCCAGCGGCTCACACGCTGCGGTGGAGCAGTGCCGGCCGGCCGATGCCCTGATCGCGGAACGCCTCGGCGACCCGCTCGGTGACGTCGGACTCGAAGGCCTTCTCGAAGCGGACGTCGAGCACGTACGCCTTGGCGCGCAGCCGGAGTGCGGGGCAGCTGCCCTCGAAGACCTCCGAGACCACGACCGTCCACGGACGGCTGAGGTTGACGAAGCGCGAGCTGGTCAATGCCTCCCGCACGATGGTCTTGGCACGACTCAGGTCCTGATCGATGGCGATGTGGAAGTCGATCTGGACCATCATGTCGACGGCGCCGGCGTTGCCCGACGCGACCACGTCGGTGAGAAAGATGTTGTTCGGAATCGTGACCTGGGTGTCGTCGAGGGTGATCATCCGGACCGACCGGAGCCCGATGTGGCTGATCTCCCCGTACCAGTCGCCGAACGTCACCCGATCGCCGACCTGGAACGGGCGGTCGACCAGGATCACCAGGCCGGCGACCAGCGACGACACGAGGTCCTTGAGCGCGAACCCGACCGACACCGCGGCGGCGCCGCCGACCGCCACCCAGGCGGCGGTGTCCTTGGTGAGCACCGCGAGCAGCACGCCGAGAGCGCCGAGAAAGTAGAGGAAGAACCGTCCGAACGAACCGAGTTGGTGGATCAGCAACCGGCGGTCGGTGAATCGCTCACCGAGACCTTCAGCGGTCTGGGTGAGGAGTCGGGCCGCGACCACCGTGACAATGATGATGAGCACCGCGTACGGGAGATTGCCGAAGTCGATCAGGTCGGTGATCACCTGCTGTTGATCCACGATTCCTCCTCAGCCCGGCAGCAGGTTGCGGCGACGCAGCAGCCGGACCGCCGCGCGTTGCCACGTGGTGGTGATCCGTACCATCCCGTTGTCGAAAACGGCGGCTCCCAGGTCAACCAGCCGGTCGACGTGGATGTGACACTGGCTGACGGACGACCGGGTCACGGTCGCCAGATCTTCCACCGAGGCGCTCTCGTGGATCACGATCGCCGCCAGCACGAACAGACCGGCCTCGCCGCCGGCCTCGAGGCGGGACGAGTCGGGTGCGCGGAACAGGCGGACACGAAGCCGATCGCCGCGGTCGGGGTCGAGTGATCGAACAAAGAAGTGCAGAGCGATCCGGGGATTGCCGCCCGAGTAGTCCCACAGCAGCCGCAGGTAGCCGTCGGCCGACTCGACCAGGCGCGCGCGCGTGGTCACGCCCTCGATTCGATCGACTGCGACATCGGCGTAGTTGAAGGTCACGCCGGAGGCCTTGCACCGGGTCCGGACGAGCTCGCGAATCCTCTCCTCCGACCACCCCGAGAGCGCGATCTCGCGTCGGAACACCGCCCAGTCCGGATGAACGGCGCGCAGGTGCCGCGAGGCATACTCGGCCATGGCCGTGATCCAGAACACCTGCTGACGGGTTCGGTTGATCAGCTCGGCGAAGGCGCGGAACGCCTCGTACCCGCCGATCCGAGCCAGAAACAGGTGCTGAGCCAGATCGACGACGACGATGCGCTGTGGCCCCTCCATCAGCCTCTCGGAGAGCTCCTCTACCGTCCCGGGGGCGCCCGTGACCCCGAGCTTGTCCGCCATCGTGGCGACCAGAAGGTCGACCTCGGTGATGCGGCGGTCGAGCTCGATCCGGATCAGCTCGACATCGTCGCGTCGAAGCTGGTTCAGCCAGGTCGTCTTGCCGATGCCGCGCTCGCCGTGCAGCAGGGCCGATCCGCCGGCGCCGGTCTTGCGCCAGGCCGAAACCAGGTTCTGGAGATCCTCGAGCTCGGGGAAGTGAGCGACCACCAGGGGACCCCGGTCGACCGCCGACTCGGCGAACGCGTCGAGTACCTCGGGCGGAACGTCGTCGTACACCTCGTCGGCATACCCCCCGCGTTCGGCCTGCCGTTCGACCTTGCGCCGGAACAGGAAGGCGAGAGCCTTCTGCGTCTCGTCGAACTGGAGTGCGAAGTCCCGCAACACCGTGACCAGACCGTGGAACGCGAGCCAGAAAAATGCGGCCGGGGCGAGAAAGATGCCGTACCAGTGATCGCGGCTTTCGCGCACCGACGCGGCCAGCGGGCGGTCCGGACCGAGCTCGAGAAAGGTGTCCACCATCGTGGTTCGCCAGCGGAACAGCTCGACGATCACGGCGATCAGGATGATCAGCCAGGCGAAGCGATCGATCAAGGTGAACAGGGCGCCGTAGCCGAGCCACCGCGACGAGACGAGGCGGACGAGTGCGAGGAGAACGGCAATGCGCAGTACCGTCCGCACGCTGCGCTCGAGGCGCGTCCGCCGCTCCTCGGCGACCCGGACATCG
>JASFPU010000013.1:0-15438 GCA_050115855.1 Holophagae bacterium | reverse complement strand
GGGCTCGCCGAGGCCGACTGGGACGGCTGGAAGCGACTCACCGACGCCCTCGGCGGCCGCATCCAGCTGGTCGGCGACGATCTGCTCGTGACCAACCCGACGATCATCGCCGAGGCGATCGACCGCGGCGTCTGCAACTCCGTGCTCATCAAGCTCAACCAGATCGGCACCCTGTCGGAGACCATCGACGCCGTCGAGATGTCGCACAAGGCGGGGTACACGACGGTCATCTCGCACCGCTCGGGTGAGACCGAGGACACCACCATCGCCGACCTCGCGGTGGCGCTCAACACCGGCCAGATCAAGACCGGCTCAGCGAGCCGCACCGATCGGATCGCCAAGTACAACCGCCTGCTCCGCATCGAGGAGGAGCTCGAGGACGCCGCCCGGTTCCGCGGCCGCGCCGTGATCAAGCGGTAGAATGAGCGGGCAGCCGTGAAACGCCTGCCCCTCATCCTCGCCGCCGTCGTCGCCGTGGTCGCCCTCGGGGTGCTGTCGAGCATCGTCACCCAGGGCTTCGAGGACATGGCCGAGGCCGAGGCGGAGCGGCGCGCCCTGGAGGCCGAGCGGGACCGACTGCAGAACGAGATCGAGACCCTCCAGGACACCCTGGAGGCGCTCGACTCCGATCCCGCCGCGGTCGAGTCCACAGCGCGCAAGGAGCTCCGGTACATTCGCCCCGGCGAGACCGTCGTCATCCTGGCGACGCCAACCCCCGAGCCGATTCCGGTCACCGCGACCGAGCCGACGCCGACGCCGATTCTGACCATGAGCGAGTGATGGTCTCGGAATCAGCGATCCAGCGGTCGCTACTCGCGTCGGTCTCGGCGGGCACGACCGACGAACGGCATCAGCTCGTCGAGCATCTCCTCCAGCCAGGCGAGCCGAGCAGCGGGTGTCATCCGCAGGCCGAGCCGGTTCTGCCTGCGACGCGTCTCACGGTGGCTCCAGCCCATCTCGGCCGGCGGTCGAAGCGAACCCGGATCAGGCATCGTCGTCGCCCCGGGCCAGTTCCTCGAGCGCCTCGACGTCCGCCAGGTCGCGGGCACGCCCGGCCGCCTTCTTGAGCGCGATGAGGTCTTCGAGTGCCACAACCGACGCTGTCGTCGTCTCCAGCTGGACGTCGATCCGCCGCTGCCAGGCCTCGTCGAAGTCGAACGGCTCGTTGACGAACAGGTCCACCTCGAATCCCGGAAGCTCCGGATGCCAGAGCGAAAAGACCTGAAGGTGCTTTTCCTCGATCCAGGATCTTCGAGTCTGGGGATCGGCGAAGGACCGCAGGGGAACCGGCGGCCGCGGTCGAAAGCCCGACGTCTCGAGTGCATCGAGCGCGCGAGCCAGGTTGCCCGGGCTCAACTCGACCACAAGATCGAGGTCGCCGGTTGTCCTCAGGTGGCCGTGAAGGACGACCGCGACTCCGCCAACGATGAGGTAGCGCACGCCCGAATCTTCGAGGACCTTGAGCACCGGTTCGAATCGCTGACCCATCGCGACCATTCTACTCGCCGCGGGCGACACGATCGCCTTGACACGACCCCACCCCGCTCCTATACTCGCTGTCCCTGATTGACGCGGGGTGGAGCAGTCCGGTAGCTCGTTGGGCTCATAACCCAAAGGTCGCGGGTTCAAATCCCGCCCCCGCAACCACACGAAACCTCCGGCCGCCTTCGGGCGGCCGGTTTTTCGTTTCTGCCTTCGATAGCCTTCTGCGACTACAAGTCGTCTTTGCGCAAACGTTTATTACCCTATGGCCGACGCGACCGTTGATCAGAACCAATCTAATGTCGGGGCTCGGACGACCTGAAGGGCAGGCGACCCCGCTTTGAACCCGAGACCTCCACAAGCCGTGGGAAATGCTTGCAGGCGATAGAGATGACCGCCCGAGGGAGAGGTCACAGGTTCAATACGCCCCCCGCAACGAATGATCACACGAAACCTCGTAAATGAGCGCTCTATGTCTGGAGAATGAAGACATAGTATGCTTAAATTGGCAGACGATGCGAGACTTGAGACGGCGGGTGGGACGCGAGGAGTTCGACTACCAGGCGCTCATGGCGGCGCTGTCGGAGTATGCGAACCCGCGCGACAAGGTCACGGCCCTGCTCCGCCGCGGCGACATCATTCGGGTCAAGAAGGGGCTCTACGTCTTTGGCGACCAGCTCAGAAACCGGCCCTACTCGCGTGAGCTGCTCGCCAACCTCATCTACGGCCCGTCGTTCGTATCGCTGGACTCGGCCCTGTCGTTCCACGGCCTCATTCCCGAACGGGTCGAGGCCCTGACCTCGGTGACAACGAAGCGTCCGAAGAGCTTCGATACGCCAATTGGCTCGTTCATCTACCGCCAGTCGCCCAGAAGTGCCTTTCACATTGGGATGGACCGGGTCGAGGAGGGCGATGTCGCCTTTCTGATTGCGACACCCGAGCGGGCGCTCGCCGACAAGGCGCGGGACGACCGCGGGCACGCCTTGAGCAACCGCGAAGAGGCGGCGCGATATCTGTTTGATGATTTGCGGATCGACGAGGGGGGGTTCAGGAATCTGGACCCCTGCCGTCTCGAGGAGCTGTCCAGGGCTCTTCGCTCGCGCAAGGTCGCGACCTGCGCCGCCCTCTTGCGGAATCTGAGGAGCAAACATTGAACCCTGCCATCGCCAGCATGCTGGAGCGGTACGACCGGCGCAGCGCCGATGACCACGTCAACGCGCTGCGCGAGATCCTGCAGGAGATCGCCCTGTGCGGGCTGTGGCGAGCCAGGTTCTTCGAGCACGCAGCGTTCTACGGCGGTACCGCGCTGCGCGTGCTGTACGGGCTCGACCGCTTCAGCGAGGACATGGACTTCTCGCTTCTCGCCCCTGCGGAGGACTTCGACCTCGTCCCGTACTGCGGTGCGGTCGAGGAGGAGCTTCGCGCCTGGGGCTTCCCGGCAGCGGTGCAGGTCAGGCGGAAGACCGCCCGGTCCGCCATCGAGTCGGCCTTCCTCAAGGCCAACACCCGGCAGCTTCTACTGACGATCGAGGCGGGTGAGATTGCCTCGTCTATCCACGGCCGGCGCGAGCTCAAGATCAAGCTCGAGGTGGACACCGACCCGCCGCCCGGCTTCTCCACCGAGACGAAGTTCCTGCTGCAGCCGATCCCGTTCTCCGTCAAGGCCTACGACCCCCCGTCACTCTTCGCCGGCAAGATGCACGCGGTGCTGTGCCGGGGATGGGGGACGAGGGTCAAGGGCCGCGACTGGTACGACCTCGTCTGGTACGTCGGGCGGGAAACGCCGCTGGATCTCGCCCACTTGGAGGCCAGGATGCGACTGAGCGGGCACTACGCCGATGATGTCGAACTCGATGAGGGCGTATTTCGATCAGTGCTCGAGCGGAGGATCGGCAGCCTGGACATCGATGCCGCCCGATCCGAGGTGGAGCGTTTCCTGATCGACTCAGCGACCGTCCGAGTGTGGTCACGAGAGTTCTTCCGAGCAGTAGCCCAGAAGATCTCGTTCCGAAAATAACAGAATGAGTGCCGTGAATCCTCAGCGATGGAACTCGACACGACTCTGGATGATTCGACCGGTTCGGCTTTCTCGCCGCGAACCCGTGTTTTCGCTCAGCTGCGAACAACGGCGGGCATCCGCGACCTCGTCGGCGGCTTCGTCGAGAACTCGTTCTGGAAGGAGAGCATGAAGATGCGTTGGAACACCGCCGCTGTCCTCGGCAGCGCAATCCTGCTGATAGCCGGTGCGGCAGGCATCACGTGGGCCGGGCCGTCATCTGAGGAGATCGCGAAGCTCGGGAATGAGCTGACCCCCCTCGGAGCCATCAAAGCCGGCAATGCCGACGGCACCATCCCGGCGTGGGAGGGTGGCCTGACCAAACCGCCGCCGGGCTACACGCCCGGTGAGCACCTCGTCGACCCGTACAGGGACGACGAGATCCTGTTCACCATCACCGCTGCCAACATGGACACGTACACGGACAAGCTGACCCCAGGTCAACAGGCTCTCCTGACGACCTACCCCGAGACCTACAAGATGAACGTGTACCCGACCCGGCGCTCAGCGGCCTTCCCTCAGCGGATCTACGACAAGACCAGGGAGATCGCCGCCACTGCCAGGCTCACCGCAGGCGGCAACGGGGTCACCGGGGCGGTCAACGGCATTCCGTTTCCGATCCCTGAGAACGGTCACCAGGTGATCTGGAACCACCTCCTGCGCTACCGCGCCGACTCGGTGGAGCGCACCGTCGGCCAGGCCGCGCCGACCCGCAACGGCAAGTACACTTTGGTCACCTTCCGCGACGAGTTCTTCATGGTCTACAGCATGGCCGGAATGGCCGAGCAGGACCTCGACAACAAGATTCTCTACCTGCGCCAGGAGGTCATCTCGCCGTCACGTCTGGCGGGTGGCATCCTGCTGGTGAGCGAGACCATGGACCAGGTCAAGGAGCAGCGCCAGGCGTGGCTCTACAACCCGGGTCAGCGACGTGTGCTGCGGGCGCCCAACGTGGCCTACGACAACCCCGGCATCGCCGCCGACGGAATGCGCACCTCTGACCAGCTGGACATGTACAACGGCGCTCCCGACCGCTACGACTGGCAGCTAGTCGGTCGCAGGGAGATGTACGTTCCGTACAACTCCTACCGGCTGCAGGACCCGAGCGTGAGGATCGAGGACATCCTCACGCCGCTGCACATCAACCAGGATCTTGCCCGGTACGAGCTGCACCGTGTGTGGGTGGTCGACGCCACCCTCAAGGAAGGTGCCCGGCATCTGTACAAGCGGCGCACCTTCTATCTCGACGAGGACAGCTGGCAGATCCTGGCGGTGGACGTCTACGACAAGAGCGACCAGCTGTGGCGTGTGTCCGAGGGCCACGCGATGACCTACTACAACGTGCCCAGCGTGTGGACCTCCCTCGTGGTGCACACCGACCTGCAGGCCGGCCGCTACCTGGCCATCGGGCTCAACAGTGAGCTTCCGGCCTACGACTTCGACATCAAGCGCACCCTGCAGCACTACACCCCGGCGGCCCTGCGCCGCGCGGGTCGACGCTAGAGGACCACACTATCGGGTAGTGGACCGCCCGAGCCCGACCGCGCTTGCCGGTGACGCCGTCAATGGCTCCGTCAGGCCTCGCTAGCATTGGGTGCTCGAGGGCCGGAGTAGCGGATCACCTGCGCCGGCCTGCCCCCACGAACCGCACTCACAACTCGTCCCTTCCCAAGTAGATCATGATCGCGCCAAGGTCTCGCATATCTACGTATCGGGCCCCCGCAACCAATCGAACAAACGCCGCCCTCGAGCGGCGTTTTTCGTTTGGTTGGAACACGACGACCCCGGGAGCGGATTGACCGCGGCCACAGGGGTTCGGACGGAGAGGGAGGCCCGCCCGGAGAGGGTGGGTGGCCTGGCCAGCGGGCAACCGCTCGTGGGGGCATGGCGCGTTGGGGCGGTCGTCAGGCCGGCCCAACGTGAACCATACGAAACCTCCGGCCGCCTTCTGGCGACCGGTTTTCGTTTTCAGAACCTTCCGTTCTCTCGTCCAACAACTGCTTTGACATCAGGTATTTGTTAAGGAAATCCTACCCTTCCTCCCAGCCCAGCATGGTCCTGTTCACAGGCAAAACCACCCACGTCGAGCGTGGAGCCCGCATTGAACCCGCAACCTCGAATCGAGGAGTCAATTATCTCGAAATAGGGCTGATGGCAGTGATTGGTGAAGGTCGCAGGTTCGAATCGCCACCCGCAACCAATGCACAAACGAGACCTCCAGAATGAGCACAGAGACTCTGGAAGCTGGAGACATTGATCCACAGGTCCTCATGTGAGGATTGACCCCTGTTGCTGTTGACGCTCTGTTCGAGTCATGAGGGCGATCGTGGATCAGGTGTGATCTCAACTTCCGCGTCACTCAGCACCACGTTGACCATGAAACAACGTTGTGTGCCGACCACACTCGAGACATGACCCCTGCCGACCGTGTCCTCCACCAGCAGGGTCGCCCCTGGTCCGAAGCGCCGGACCTCGCCGTCTGACACCTGAACCTCGAGCTCGCCGGCGAGAACGATCATCAGCTGCCGGTGCGGAGTCGGGTGCCAGTCACCGTGCCAGCCCGCCGGGCTCGAGATCACCGCCACGTTTTCTGATGCCATCGCTTTCGAGACCGAAACAGGTGGAGCGGGAGGTGCGAAGTCGACCAATTCGAAGGGGAGCTTCCCGTCCTCGAAGTGTGACTCTCCGTCCGCGTCGGCGAAGATGCGGACGTAGGCCAGGGGCCCGGCAACCTCGATGGCTACGGGCCCCTCTTGGCCCCACACTGAGCTCGAAGCGAGGAACAGCGATCCGGCAAGAGCTGCCTTCAGGTAGACGTGAATTTTCATGTCTCACCTCGATTGTCCGCACTGCCGACCGGCGTCACCCTGACTCCTGCTCGGGCTCCCCGGGCTCCACTGTCCCTGCCACCGGCGGATCGAGACCGAGCTGGTGGAACATCGCCAGGTTGTCCCAGGTGACCCAGGTCTCGACGATCTTGCCGTTCTCCAACCGGTGGTACCCCGCGAACTCCGAGTCGACGAGCCTGCCGGTCGCCGGGCAGGGTCCCATTGGCGCCGTGTGGGTGCCGCGATAGGTGCCTGTGACGGCCACCATGTCTCCCTCTGCGATCAGCTCGTAGATCTCCACCCGGCCGTCGGGGAAGGCGCCCTCGTACGTCTTCATCAGGTTCTTGAAGTCGTCGAGGGTCTCGACCACAGCGTCCGGGGTGGCCCGGCAGTGGCGGTGGTAGGTCTGTGCGATGTAGAGATCCAGGTCGTCGACCCGCCCTTCGTTCATCGCCCGGACGACGGCCCGCACCACCTCCTTGTTGCTCTCGGTCAGGTCGGCGTCCTGACAACAGCCTGTTGCAGCGAGAATCGCACAGAAGCACACGATGCCGGTCGTCATTCGCATCGGGCTCTCCTTCCTCGTGGATTCTCCAACCATGGTATCTCTGCCCGATGAGCTCTCAGTTCCGGCGGTCCGACTCCACCACCGGTGCGCGGCTCGAACCAACATCCGGTGTCCGCTCGATGTCCGCACGGACGTATCGACTTCTTGAGAAACACTGCTGCAGATTGCGGAGGGTCTGGCAACGCGGCGTCGGGAGCTGAAGAGCGGGAGAGAGCTCAGTCAGGCGGACCCACCAGGCCACGGAACCTGGGATGCGTTCGAAGCGGGGCAAGGGCAGGTTCGGCACGCAACAGCTCCCGCGAGTAGCGGCTCGGGATGGAGAGCAGGCTGGCGAGGAGGTCGAGAGCCTCGTCGTGCTCGCCGGTCCTGACCAAGATCCTGATCAGATCCCACAATCGATCGGTCCCGAGCAGCGCGTCCTTGCTGACCGGATACAGCTCGACCGCTCGCCGGCCGTGCTGAATTGCGTCCTCAGCACGCCCCAGTCCGGCGTAGGCCAGTCCCAGCGCGCTGTGTAAACGGGGATCGTCGGGATGATGCTCCAGCTCCTCCTCGAGCAGGCGTGCTGCCGACCGGAACTCCTCGCGAGCTGGCTGCTGGTCGCCGAGGCACCGCAGGGCCGATCCCATGAGGGACGACCTGGGCGCCACACTGCTCTGCATCCAGAGCATCTCGGACGGGAGGTTGGAGGCACGGTCCAGGGCGGCCTGGCAGTCCCCCTCCAGCATCTCTTGCCCGAACCAGATGACAGCCGGGTACTCGGACCGCTG
Organism: Holophagae bacterium; assembly: GCA_050115855.1. Lineage (GTDB taxonomy): Bacteria > Acidobacteriota > Thermoanaerobaculia > Thermoanaerobaculales > Sulfomarinibacteraceae > JAHECW01. Next base: position 7,734 of record JASFPU010000013.1, on the reverse strand, counting down.
GTCAGGCATCCGCTCCAGGGTGGCGCGCGCCTCGGCCAGGTTGACGTCCTTTGCCCAGAGGGCGAGGACCTTGACCAGGTACCCCCACCGCTGCTCCGGGCCGATAGCGATGGACCGGTCGCACAGCTCAAGGGCTCGGTCGTAGTCGCCCACGACCAGGTAGGTATAGGCCAGCTCCATGATCAGGTTGGCGTCCCGCGGGCTCAGAGCCATGGCCTGTTCGAGATTGGCGATGGACTCGTCAAAGAGGCCCTGCCGCCGCCAGATCCAGGCAATGGCGGCGAGTAAGTCGGCATTGTGAGGAAGGTCCGCAGCGGCGCGGGAGAGCTCGGCCAGCGCGCGTTCGTAGTCCAGCAGCCCGTGATAGGAGTAGTAGCCCAGGGCGACCTGGACCGCCGGCAGCTCGGGCGCCAGTTGCCGCGCGCGTTGCACAGCCCGCCATGAGGCATCCAGGCGTTCCTGGCTCCGGTCATAGCCGTAGAAGTAGAGGTTTCGCTGCGCATCCGACAGGCGCACCCAGGCGAGAGCGAACTCGGGATCGAGCGCGACAGCCTGCCCCAGCAGCTTCACCGCTCTCTCCATGTCCTCCTCGGCGGGGTGGCTGTACACCATGGTCTGCAGCGCCCGCAGGTACGCCTGGTAGGCCACCAGGTTCTCGGTCGGCCGCTGTCGAATGCGTGCCTTCTCTTCCGAAGAGACGGCCACGTTCAGCTCACGGACGATGCGCTCAGCAATCTCCGACTGGATGTCGAGCACGCTCTCCAGGTTGGAGTCGTACCGTTCGCCCCAGACCTGCTCGTCGTCGGCGACGCGAATGAGCTGCGGGGTGACTCGCACTCGGCCTTCACCTTCACCGCCGCGCTCCCAACGCACGGCCCCCTCCAGGACGTACTCCACACCCAGCTCGCGGCCAACTTCGGGTGCGCTCTTGTCCTTCCCCTTGTAGCCGACCGCGCTGGTCCGGGAGGTCACTCCGAGTCCCTGCAATCCGGCCAGACGGCTGGTGATCTCCTCGGTAATGCCGTCGGCGAAGTACTCGTCCTCCGTGGCGCCCAGGTTCTCGAACGGCAGCACCGCTATCCGCTTCACCGCAGCATCGGGGTCTGGCTCTGGACGGTGCCGCACCCAGAGGGTGCCAGCGACCGCCAGAACAGCGAGCGCCGCCGCGCCCGCTGCCCCGAGCACCCGCCGCCTCAAGCGGTGTGTCCACGGTTGTTGGCCAGAGTCCGTCAGGCCCACCGCTGAGGCATCACCGAGCAAGCTCCGTAGATCCGCTCGCAGCTCGGCAGCGCTCTGGTAGCGGTGGTCTGGGTCCTTCGCCAACGCCTTGCCGATCACGGAGTCCAGACCGGTCGGCAGGCTCGGGTTCACGATGGAAGGCTTCTCGGGCTCCCGGTCCAGGATGGCTGCGAACGCGTCGGCCATTGTGTCGCCGGGGAAGGGCAGCTTCCCGGTAGCCATCTCGTAGAGCACGACCCCGAGGGAGAAGATGTCGGATCGGGCGTCGACCACGCGTCCTCGCGCTTGTTCCGGCGACATGTATGCCGCCGTTCCCAGGACCGTGCCGGCCAGTGTTAGAGGAACGGAGACGGTTGGCAGCCCGGTCCGGCCGTGCGCCCCGGGAGAGCCGCCGCCGCGCTTGGCGAGGCCGAAGTCGAGCAGCTTGGCGTCGCCCCGCCGGGTGATGAACACGTTCGCCGGCTTCAGGTCGCGGTGCACGATCCCTGCCGCGTGGGCCGCCTCGAGGGCATCCGCCACCTGGTCGGCGATGCGCACCAGTCGTTCCGTGTCGAGGGGGCCGGCTGCGACCAACCGATCCAGTGACCGACCCTGCAGCAGCTCCATGACCACGAAGGGTCGACCGTCGTGCTCGCCGATCTCGTGGATGGTGCAGATGTGAGGGTGATTCAGCGCCGAGGCGGCCTGTGCCTCCCGCCGGAGCCGTTCGACGGGTTCCTCTCCCCCGCCCAGCTCCTCCTGCAGCAGCTTGACCGCGACCCGCCGGCCCAGGCGGGTGTCCTCGGCTTCGTACACCACACCCATGCCGCCCTCGCCGACCTTCTCGACGATGCGGTAGTGGCCGAGCCGACTGCCAGGAAAGTGCGTCATTGCAGCTCCGCCAACCAAATTTCGCGCAGATCGTGCCTGCGAACCAGGCACAGCCACTCCCGGCTCGGTGCGAGGTCCCAGGACCACACGTCCTGGCCCTCGGCGTCGCTGAGGACCACCGTGCTCTCCCCAGTGTGGAAGTCGACAACGGCCCGTGCTCCGTTGGGTCCCTCGGTACACACATACTTCTCACCGTCCGCCAGGGATTGGCAGGAGTAGACCCCATCGAGGTGCGGGCAGCGGCGGAACTCGCCGGTGTCGATGTCGAAGGCCACAGTCTCCGCGGAGTATGTGCCTCCCGCGGGCATCGCCGCGCCCAGCATCTGGCGGCCGTCCGGCGACCACCAGCTAGGCCAGAAGCTGCGGTCCTCCGCTGGCTGCGGGAGAACCCGGAGGAGCCGGAGTGAGCCCTGAGATTCCGCCTCCCAGAGGCAGCTCCCACTCTCTCCGCTGAACAGCAAACGGCCGTCCGGCGACCAGTCGGGCCATGCCGCGCAGTCGGTGTCCTCGGGGGTGAGTCGCCGAAGCTCGCTGCCGTCGGATCGAATGCTCCACAGCGCATAGCCTTCGCCGCGGTTGGAAGAGAACACCAGACCGGAGCCGTCGGGGTACCAGGCGGGCGTCCGGTCATCGAAGCTGTCCTTGGTGATGCGTCGCATGCCGGTTCCATCGGCGCGCACCAGGAACAGGTCCCGGTCCGGGAGGAGACGCCCGGCAATCCACTGATCGTCGGGCGACACGCTCACGCCTTCGAAGTTCCTCGTGCTCCTCAGGATGGTCCGGGGCTGGCCCTGTCGTTCGCCGGTGGCGGGGTCGACATCCAAGCGCTCCAGTGAGCTCTGCTCCACCGCCCGGAGAAACGCGAGCCTCGAGCCGTCGCCGCTGAACGAGAGGCCACTGCACGCCACCGGCAGTGTCACCGGCTGCGGCTCGCCCGAAGAACGACCCGAGCGCAGGTCGATAGAAACCCGCCACAGGTTCGGGGCCCCACTGCGCTCGCTCACGAAGTGGAGGCTCGAGCCATCCGGCGACCACTGCGGAGCGCGGTCCTCGGCCGCGTCGACCGTGATCTGAGCCGGCTCGTTGGCGTTACTCGACTCTTCGGCCGCAACGACCCAGACGTCCCGCTTCGAGCCCTTCACCATCGCCTCGAAAGCGATCCACCTCCCATCGGGCGACCAACGAGGCGCAGACGCGTTGCCCGCCAGGATCCTGCGCGTCTCGCCGGTGGCCAGATCGACCGCCCACAGCTCGCTGTCACCGGTCTGCCACGAGGGGTCGTCGGTGACCTCGCTGGCGAAGACCAGCTGCCGGCCGTCAGGGGACCACGCCGGGTGATGGCCGAAATCGGTCACCCGCCTCACGGACTCGCCAGTGGCGCCCATCACGAACAACCCTCCGACGCCGCATTCCGAGCGGAACGCGATCATCTCACCGTCGGGTGAGAAGGCCGGCGTGGAGTCGTCGAGCTGACATTCCTTCGTGATGTTGATTGGCCGGCGGCCGCCGACGCGCTGCACGAAGATGTCGGTGTTGGTCCTGCCACCGGCCTCGAAGGCCACGGTGTCACCGTCTGGGGAGAGCGACGGTACACCGACAACTTCGGGCTGGTCGGTGATCAACCGGACGGACCGGACCGAGGGTCCCTGCAGCAGCGATCGCTCGGTGACGACGGACCACAGCGAGAGCACCACTGCCGCCAGCGCAACGGCCCAAGGAACCAGGCTCACGAACCGGCCGGGTTTTGCCGAAATGGGCTCCGATGTCGCGGCAAGAAGATCGTCCGGCTCTTCCAGCTCGAGCCCTGCGTCGCCAGCGTCACGGAATCGGCGTCTCGGGTCCTTACGCAGGCACTTGTGGAGCAGCTCCACCACCCTGCGAGGTGCCGCGGCGGGAAGGAGGGTCCAGTCCGGTTCGCGCTCGATGACGGCGACCAACACATCGGTGACCGTGTCGCCCGGGAAAGCTCGAGTTCCTGTGAGCATCTCGAACAGCACGCAGCCGAAGGCCCAAATGTCGGTGCGCCGGTCGATCGCTTGGCCTCGGGCCTGCTCCGGGCTCATGTAGGGGGCGGTGCCGAGGATCGTGCCGGCGGAGGTGGAGGCGGAGAGTGTCGGGGAGTCTTCAGGATCGCTCTCCGGCTGCTCCGGGGTGAGGGCCTTGGCGAGGCCGAAGTCCAGCACCTTCACCACACCCTCGGGCGTGACCATGATGTTGGCGGGCTTCAGGTCGCGGTGGATCACACCACACTCGTGTGCTGCCTCGAGGCCGGCAGCGATCTGCCGAGCCAACTCGAGCGCCGGATGGACCGGCACGGCGGCGCGAACCAGACGCTTCTCCAGCGTTTCACCCTCGACCAGCTCCATGATGAGGAAGCGCCTGCCTTCGTGCTCCTCGAGACCGAACAACGTGGCGATGTTGGGATGGTTGAGTGACGCCAGTACTCGGGCCTCACGCTCGAAGCGAGCGAGACGATCAGCGTCCGAAGCCAACTTGTCGGGAAGCACCTTGACCGCAACCTCCCGTCCGAGCCGGGTGTCTCGCGCGCGGTAGACCGTCCCCATCCCGCCCTTGCCGACGGTGTCGCCGATGCGGTAGCGGCCGAGGGTCGTTCCGATCACAGCAGACCCTCGGCCAGGACCAACGTGCTCTTCCCCTGACCAGCTCCGGTGACGATCACGAACCCACCGCCGGGCGCGGTGTCGTAGTTGCATTCCCAGCCAGCAGCGAAGGACGTCCCGAACGCGGCGGCCTCGAGAGCGACGCGGGGCAGCTCCGTCCGCAGCACGGGTTCCGTCTCGACCTGCACCTGCATGAGTGAGTCAGCGGACACGTAGTACAGGCAGCCGCCGTCGCGACTCCATCGGGGGTGGATCCCTCCGTCGGCCGAGACCTGCCACCGCCCCTTCGCGTCCGGCAATCTGGTGACGTACACCTCCCAGCGACCGGACTCGTTGGACTGGTAGGCGAGGTAGCGGCCGCTCGGGGAGATCCTCGGCACGGCCTCGTCGGCCCCCGTTCCCAGCACGGTCACTGCCTGTCGGTCACCGTCGAGACGCAGCAGCGCAATGTCGCGGCTGGTCTCGGGGTCGATGACGTAGAACGCGATCATGTCGCCCTGCGGTGACCAGTGAGGAAAGAACACAGGCAGGTCGCCGACGTCGAGCCGTTCCCGCTCGCTCCCACCGTCGGCGCTGGCGATGAAGAGCGCACCCTCCTCGAAGTCGTTCGAGTAGACGATGCTGCTCCCGTCGGGTGACCAGGCAAACTGGACGGAGCCGAGCCGGTCGAAGGTCAGGCGGGCACGGCGAGCGGTCTCCAGATCGTGAACCCAGATCGCCCGGTCCTGGCGCAGATCCAATACGGCGATGCGGCCCCCATCCGGGGATACCGACGGATTGTTGAGCTCCTTGAACGAACCATCCAGAGCACTCTCGACGGAACCCTCCGGACCGACCACGGCGATCCCCATGGACGCTCTCTCGAGCTTGGCGTAGACCACGGTTCCATCCGCCGCCACGCTGGCGCAGCACGCGTCGTCCGCGAACCGGGACGGCGGGCCGAGGACCCGGAGGGTGTCAGGGTCGACCGGTACGGCGTCGATCTCGACTCCCGGGTCCTGCACACTGATGAGGAGGTGGCCAGACGGGGACCAGGCGAACGGGAGTTCCTGCAAGTACGATCGTGCGGCAAGCACGAGCCTCTCCCGGTCGCGCTGGGCCACGATGCTCTCCGTATTCTCTTCCGAATACACCGAGAAGGCGAGGATCTCGCCCCTCCCCACGTAGGTGGGGTAGGCGTAGCGATACTCGCCGCGATCGGCCTCGGGTATCAGGAAAGACCCCAGGGTTCCGCCGGAGTCGGACACCCGGAAGAGGCTCCCCGTCGAGCCTCTGGTGATCGAGATGACGATGAAACCATCGGTACCCCATACGCCATGGGCCGTTCCGGGGGGCAGCGAGCACACGGTTCGCATGCCCAGCGACCGTGCGTCCACTGCCAGAAGCTCGGCGGTGGTCACGCAGCCGACGAAGCGGCTGTCCGGGGACCAGAGGACCTGGCTGACCTGCTCCGGCCCGGTGACCTCCCGCGCCTCGAGCCGGTCGAGGTCGCGGATGCTGAGCCGGCCAGCGACCGTATAGGCGAGCATCGAGCCGTCGGGGGAGATGGCGTGCGAGTCGTCAAGGTCTCTTCCCTCGCTGGGCAGCTCGAGAAGACGACGTGGTGACGGGGAGGACTCCGGTGCTTCGGTGAGCAAGCGGAATGCTCCCACTGCGACGATGGCCACCAGTGCCCCCATGACACTGGCGGCAAGCCAGCCCGGCCAGCGACGTGATCGGCGACCCGCCATGAGGGGCTCGTCGACACCTGCTTCGTCTGGAGCTCTCTCCGGCTCCTCGAGCTCGAGCGCTGCGTCGCCGGCGTCGCGCAGACGTCGCCGCAGGTCTTTGCGCAGGCACTTCCGGAGCAGCGCCACCACGTTTCGAGGGGTCGCGGCAGGGAGCAAGTTCCAGTCTGGCTCGCGCTCGATGACCGCGGCCAGCGTGTCGGTGACCGTGTCTCCCCGGAAGGCCTGCGTGCCGGTGAGCATCTCGAAGAGCACGCAGCCGAAGGCCCAGAGGTCGGTGCGCTTGTCCACCGCCTTGCCACGGGCCTGCTCCGGGCTCATGTAGGCGGCGGTCCCGAGGAGCACGCCGGCGGAGGTCATCTGGGCGGTGAGGGTGGGCGAGTGGGTGAGGTCAGCGGGACGCTCATCGGGCGCCCGCGCCTTGGCCAGCCCGAAGTCGAGGATCTTGACCTGTCCCTCGGGCGAGAGCATCACGTTGGCGGGCTTGAGGTCGCGGTGGATGATGCGCTGGTCGTGGGCCGTCGCCAGTCCGGCAGCAATCTGGGCAGCAACTTCGATCGCCTCGTCGACTGGTAGAGGTCCACGGGTGAGACGCCGGGCGAGATCCTCCCCCTCCACCAGCTCCATGACCAGGAAGTGACGACCGTCTGACTCCTCGAGACCGTGGACGGTGGCGATGTTGCCGTGATTGAGCCCTGCCAGGGTCTTCGCCTCGCGCTCGAATCGAGCAAGCCGCTGGGGATCCGTCGCCACCTCGTCCGGAAGGAGCTTGAGCGCGACCTCGCGATCGAGCCGCTCGTCGCGGGCACGGTAGACCTCGCCCATGCCGCCGGCGCCGAGCCCGGCGACCACGGCATAGTGAGCGAGCTGCTCGCCAATCAGGTCCGCCATGGTTTGAGACTCTCTTCACACCTTATGGCGTCGTGGTGTTGGAGTCAAAAACGCAGGCTCGCTTGCGGTTTCGGGGGCCAGCCCGTTTGGGCTACCAAATGAGAGGATCGTTCTTCCGAGAACGCTGTCACGCAGGGTGATCTCGACCCTTCCGAGGTCCCGCATACCTGCGTATCGCGCCCCCGCAACCAGCACTCAAACGCGGCGCTTCGGCGCCGCGTTTTGTCGTGCTGGTTGTGCGTTTGAACCAGGACTCCTAATTCAAACCGGGGTCGGAATTCGTGTCGCGTTTGCCTTCGGCTTCACCGGCCGTACACGGCCTCACGACAGCACATCCCGCCATCCTCCCTCCCAGGCACCACCCAGCGCGGCCTCTTGTCGTGCTG
>JASFPU010000012.1:0-15462 GCA_050115855.1 Holophagae bacterium | reverse complement strand
GATCGTCTGCCGCAACCGCGTCGCGCGCGCGCGCGAGCTGCTCGAGCAGCTCGCCGAAGCTCCCCGCCGGTCCCGCGATCTCGAGCAGCGGGGGGGTGTTTCGAAGCCGAATCCAGCCCGGACGATCGTCGCCGGCGCGGAGCTCGCGGGCCACCCGCGCGAGCACTGTCGCGGTGATCTCGCCGTCGAGATCGGGCACCAGGATCGGCCGCAGGCACACCACCGTCATCGGGACGGTTGCCCGTTCGAGCACGGCTGCAGACAGGTCGTTGGACAGCCGCAACAGCTCCGGCCCGACGGCGAAGCGCGGGTTGAAGACACGCGGTGGCAGGGTGAGTCGAACCCGGCCCGGGTGAATGGGCAGCCAGTCGCGTGCGGTGGACCGGACGCTGTCGAGCGTCACACCCTCGACGCCGAACAACGCCTCGCGGACGGCCGGCTCACCACCGGCCCGCCAGCGGTCGAGGATTCTGCGGGCGGCGTCGGGATGCTCCTCGAGCGCCGCACGCCGACGCACCTCGAGGCGCTCGCGGGCGGCGTCGACGGCGCTTTCCTCGAGATTTGGGTCGGCGGCGAATCGCGCCAGCGTCAAACGGATCTCGCTGACGTGCATCTCGGCGAGCTCGGCGTCGATCTGGCCGTCGAGGATCCCACGATCTCCTTCGACCCGGCTCTCGAGCGCCGGAACGCTCGACGGCATCAGCCCCGGAACCAGCTCCCACAGCACCTCCGCCGAGCTTCGGCGCCAGTCGTTGACCGGCGGCATCGGCAGCTCGAGCCTGAGCCGGGCGTCACTGCCCGGCGGACCGAGGTGTCGATCGACACCGCCCTCGGCGAAGGGCTCGACCTCGGAGTGAGGCAGCGCGACCGGCCGCCGGCCGCCGAGAACGCGCCCGACGAGACTGCTGATCTCCCGCGGCGACGCGCCACCCACCGCGACGACGACCGCCGGCGCCGGTGTGTCGGCGGTCGACGTCAGAGCGGCCTCGACGTCGGCCGCCAGCGTCAGCCGTCCGGAGACCAGCGTCTGGATGGCCACGGTGCCGTCATCACTGACCTCGGGCCAGGCCACGGTCGTAGCGTCGGCAAGCGGTTGTGACACGACGACGAGATCGGTGCCGCCCGCGAGCCGCTCGACGAGCAACGCCTGACCCGCCGCGTCGTGCACCGTCCAGATCACGGTCACGACCGTCATCGACAGCAGAAGGCCTTTGCTGAGGGGAGTTTGCATCGACATATCCGCCGGCATGGTAGCATGCCGCCGGTGCACACGAGGCCTGATGTCATGGCGCCGTCGGCCGTCATCGCGAGCTGGATCGCCGCCGTGGCGGCGGTGCCGGCAGCGCTCGTCGGCGCTGCCGCCGGCCAGGGTCTGGGCACCATGCTGGTCGGCGGAACGTGGATCGGCATCTGCGTGCCGTGGGACCGTCAGCCGTGGGCGCTGGTCAACCAGCCGGTGCTCAACTTCGCCTCCCTGCCGTCGGCGGCCGCCTACTGGCTCGGCGGCCCGGCCGTCGTCCTCGGCGTTGCCATCGGACTCATCCCGGTGACGGTGCGTGTCCGCTCGCTGGCGGGCCAGCTGGCCGCGGTGCAGCTGGCCTTCGTCGCGACGGTGGTTGGATTGCTCTGGCAACCGGCCCTCGATCCGGCGTCGAGCCACGTCACCCGGTGGCTCGAGTTTCGCGGCCTGGCGCCCGAGCTGCGCTGGCTCGCCGCTGCGGTCGGGGCCGGAGCCGCGGTCCCGATCGTCCTGCGGCTCATCGCCCTGGCACGGATCACGCGCTACGCGCCGAGCCGGGGACGGCGTCTGGGTCTGGTCATGCTCCACCTGGTGCCGGTGCCGCTCGGATGGGCCGCCGTGTCCACCCTTGTGAGGGGGAGCATCCCGGTCGAGGCGTGTGCCGTCGCGGTGGTCCCGATGGTCGTGGCGTTGGTCACCGCGTGGTTCGGCTACCCGCCGGCGGCGACCCACGCCGTGGTCGGGATTCGACCCCGCACCGTGGTCGCGTTCGCCGGGATCATGCTCACGTTCGCGGCTGCCGCACTCGCCGTCGGACGACCCCTGCCGGGTGACCGCACCGCCGCGGTCCAGTGGGCCCGGGAGTCGAGCTTCAACAACATCCGAACGTGGATGGCCCCGCTCCGCGCACCGTGGCTCGACCCGGTCGGTGGCCCGCCGAGCAGCTGACGAAATGGTGGTCGCCGGAATTCCGTTATTCGACTCGGGCGCACACGACCGACGCCCCGAACACCCCCGACGATTGGAGAACCTGATGAAAGCGAAAATCGAAAAGGCGCTCAACGAGCAGATCCACGCCGAGTTCTTCTCCTTCTACCTGTACCTGTCCGTGGCGGCGTACTTCCACGCCAACCACCTGGACGGCTTCGCCCACTGGATGCGGGTCCAGGCCCAGGAGGAGTTCAATCACGCCATGAAGCTCTTCGACTTCGTCAACGAGCGCGGCGGCAGGATCGAGCTGCTGCCGATGGACAGCCCGACCAGCGACTGGCCGTCTGCCTCGGCGGCGGTCGAGTCGGTGCTCAACCACGAACGCGCGATCTCCGAGCGGATCAACACGCTGGTCGACCTCGCGACCGCCGAAAACGACCACGCGACCACCGTTCTCCTCCACTGGTACGTCAACGAGCAGGTCGAGGAGGAGGCCACCGCCGATACGCTTTTCAACCAGGTCAAGATGGTCGAGTCGAGCCCCTACGGTCTGCTCATGATCGACCGCGAGCTCGCCGGCCGGCCGGCCGCCGCGCTCGACAGCGCTCCCGCCGAGTAGCCGAGCTATCCGAGCGCCACCAGGTGGTCGACGACGGCGCCCGCCACGTCGACCCCGGTGGCGCGTTCGACGGCGGTGAAACCCGGGGTCGGGTTGACCTCGCAGACCAACGGTCCGTCCGGCGTCGGCAGGAGATCGACGCCGCACACGCCGAGGCCGAGACAGCCCGCGGCGCGCACCGCGATCCCGTCGCGTCGAGGGTCCGGTGTCATCGCTTCGACCCGTCCGCCGCGCGCGGCGTTCGACCGCCACTCGCCGTCGATGGCGCGAAACCGCGCCGCGGCGACGACCTCGCCCCCGACCACGAGCACCCGTTCGCTCACCCCGCCGGTGTCGACCCAGCGCTGGGCGATGAGCTCGTCACCGAGCCGCCACAGGGAGTCGAGCACCGCGTCCAGGTGGTCGGCGCTCGAGCAGCGGATCACGCCGACACCCATCCGCGACCGCCGCTGCTTCACCACGACCGGGAAGCCCAGACGTCGCACGACCCGTCCGGCAAGCTCTTCTGGCTCGGCGCCCGCCGTCGTCAGGGGAACCGGCAGACCGGCCTCGGCGAGGGTCTGCGCGGTCCGCCAGTGATCCCGCCCCGTGCGCACCGCCGACGCTGGATTCGGCGTCGCGACCCCGGCCGCGACCATCACCTCGAGCGCCGCGAGCAGGCTCGCCGGACGCCAGTTGCCGACCCGGGCGAGCACCACCTGCGGCGGCGACTCCAGGAGATTGCGGTCTGAGAGCCAGAGGCCGCGCTCGGTGTCGGCGACGAGCCGGGTGGCGTCGACGATCCGGCACTCCTGACGCCGTCCGACCGCTGCCTCGGCCAACCGCTGATTGCTCGCGGTCGTCGGGCGCGCGCTGAGGATCATCAGCTCCACCCGGCCATCTTACCCGGACGACAGCAATCAGTGGCGCAGGCCAGACACTCTTCGCGCGCGGGGTATATACTTCCGGGATGATTCGAGGCAACCTGGATCGCCTGCATCTCGGCGATCTTCTTCATTGGCTCGAGCTCGGCGGTCAGACCGGCCGACTCACGTTGAACGACGCCAGCGGCGAACGGCGCCTCGACTTTCTCCACGGCCGGATCGTCTACGTCTCGTCGACCGTTGCCGAGGAGCGTCTCGCGACGTGGCTGACGCGCGATGGGTTGCTGCCACCCGATCGCGTGCGACGGATCCTCGCGACCGCGATGCTGCGCCACAAGCTGTTCACCGACGTGCTGCTCGCCGAGCGCGTGATCACCAAAACCGAGCTCGGCGCCAGCCTGACCGTCCTGGCCGAGCTCATGATGGGTCGCATCCTGGGTGCGGAAGCGATCACGTTCGAGCTCGACCCGAGCCATCCGATCCGCGATTTCTCTGGCCTCTATTTGAGCCTGACGCCGAGCCGGCTGCTGCTCGACGCGGCGCGGCGCAAGGACGAGACCACAGCGCCCGCCGAGCTCGCTGCCTCGCGCCGCCTGCCGCTCGATGACGAGGCGGTGGAGGATTTCTTCTGGCACCTGGTGCGCCTCGGCATCTCGAGCGATGATCCGGTCGACGGCGACCAGTTGAACGCGCTGCACGATATTGTCCGCAACGTCATGGCCAGTCTGTCACAGTGGCTCGCATCGAGCACCGGCCTCGTGCCGCAGCCGGCCGACCACGGCACCGTGATCAACGCCGCGCTCGACACCGACGGTCAGGTCCGGCTGTTCGGTCTGCCACAGACGGTCTGGAACGTGATGGTGCTGGCCTGCTCGATCCGGACACCGAGCCTCGACCCACCGCTCGACCTCGAGGCGGTCACGGAGTTCGCCACGGCCCTCGACGTGTGGCCCGACCTGACCGGACCGACGAAATGGCAGCGCGGGCCGTCACCGACTTTGGACCGGCTCACGCGCCGGGTCGCCATCGTCTGGTCGCGTGGCGCCGCCGCCGCGGCCGAGGTGCTCGGCGTCGATCCGGGCGCCGCCCGTCTGGCCGCGCACCTGATCACGGTCCCGACCGATCTGGTGCTGTGGGTGCTGGCGGCGCTGCCGGTGCCGCACCAGGGCATCCGCCGGGCGCTGCTGACCGAGCTGCCTCGGCGGATCGGCACCGGCCTCGGCGACCTCGCGGATTTTCCGGTCGAAGTGCAGCGGGTGTTCGACAACGCGACCTCGACCGAGCTCGGCGTGTGCCTCCACGTCAGCCGCAGTCACGTGCCGTCGGCGGCGGCCTGGCCGCTCACCGTCCCGGGTGACGAGTCGGTGCTCGAGTTCGCCGACCCGACCCGGCTGCAACGGGCGGCGGCGGCGGCTCGGAGCGCGGTCGAAAACGGCGCTTGATTTACTGGGGAAGCACGAGCGAGACGACCGTCCCCTCGGGGTCGCGCGGGGCGATCGTGACGCGACCACCGTGCCGCTCGATGACCTGGCGTGCGATCACCAGCCCGAGCCCGAGCCCGCGGCCACCGACGTCCGACTCCACGGCGCCCTGCCAGAACGGATCGAAGACGTGCGGCAGATCCGCCTCATCGATTCCGTGGCCGGTGTCCGACACCTTGAGCTCGAGCCAGGGCTCGTCACCGCGGACGACCCGTCGCACCTCGATGCGAACCTCGCCGGCCGGCCGAGTGTGCTCGATCGCATTCTTGACGACCGCCCTGACGGCGGCTGCGAGCGCCTCGGGATCGCCGACGATGCTGTCAAGACCGCCCGGGACCATGAGCTTGATGTCGACCCCGAGCTTTCTGGCAAGGTCCTTCAGCGGTGACACCGAGCGCCGGAGCAGGTCGGCGAGAGGCGTCGGTTCGCGGCCGGGAGCGGTCCGATCGGTCACCATGAGCGACGCCTGCGCCAGGCTCTCGGTGGCCTGGGACAACGTGTCCGCCTGACGACGAATGACGTCGACGACCCGGCGCACCTTGTCCGGCGGCGCATCGCCCAGTCGGTCCAGCGCACCGACGGCGGTCACCAACGACGCCACCGGCTCCCGGAGGCGGCCCGCCAGACGTTCGATGAGCTCATCCTTGGTCGCATCGAAGCTCTGAAGCTCGCGATTCAGCCCTGCCATCTCGTCCAGGGCGCGCTGAAGCTCGGCGGTCCGACGCTCGACCACGGCCTCGAGATCGCGGTTGGTCTGGTCGAGCTGGCGGAAGGCGAGCGCGTTGGCGTACCCCATCGCCGCAGTGCCGCCGAGGATGGTGGCGAGCTCGAGGTCGTGCTCGTCGAGCGGCTCTCGATCAGCACCGCGATAGACCAACAGCGCTCCGAGCAACCGATCGAGTGCCGATAGGGGAACCACCACCGCCGAGGCGAACCCGGCGACCTCGATCGCCCTTTGGGCCGGGTTCGGATCGACGCCCTCGAGATCGCGGGCGAGCAGCATCGGTTCTCCAGGCCGCACCAGGGCCCCGGCGAGCGTTGTGCCGTCGGTCGCCGCCGCGAGCAGGGGATCGCGGTCGAAGCCGTGCACAACGGCCTCGCGCAGCTCGTCCTCCGAGGACCCGATGAGCACTGCGGCGGCCTGCACCTTGAGATGGGTGACGGCGGCTTTGGCGAGCAGGCGCAGAACGTCGGCCGGGTCGCACTGATGGGCGATCGTGCGCCCGAAATCGGTGATCGCCCGCGTCACCAGGGCCTTGCGCTGGAGCTGGCGGCTGACGGTCTCGAGTCGGGAGCTCAGATCGGTCATGGCCAGGTTCGCCCGCACCGCCTCGCTGACCAGCGTTTCCGCCGACAGTGGTCCGGTCTCGTCGGGAGAGCCTTCGGGCACCGTCACCTCGACGTCGTCCGGCGGTCGACTCGGGGTCGATGCGGTGAGGTACGGTTCGAGCGCGGAGCGCACCTGCCGCTCGAGCCGCTCGACGGCGTCGCCCGTGACGTCGAGCCCGAGCCGGTCGGCGAGCGAGACGAGGGTGGTCTCCGTGATGTTGGCGAACGCCTCCATGACCCCGTCGCCCGTGATGGCGACGGTGGGAAAGAACGGCCGGTCGTCGGGGTTGAGCTCGGCCTCGAGGCGGTCGACATCGACCAGGTCGGACAGGTCGCGTTTGTTGTACTGCATGACGAGCGGGACGGCCTCGAGATCGACGCCGTTGGCTCTGAGGTTGTCTTCGAGGTTGGCGAGCGACTCGCGGTTGGCCGACTGCTGGGAGCTTTGGCTGTCGGCGACGAAAACGATGCCGTCGGCACCGGCGAGCACTGCGCGGCGGGTGGCGTTGTACTGTACCTGACCGGGCACCGTGTACAGCTGGAGGGTCAGCCGGTAGCCACGGATACGACCGAGATCGAGGGACAGAAGATCGAAGAACAGCGTCCGGTCCGAGGCCGTGTTCAGCGAGTACAACCGGGTCCGCCGCTGCGGGTCGGTCACCCGGTGGATGTAGTGCAGACAGGTCGTCTTGCCACCCAAGGCCGGACCGTAGTAGACAATTTTGACCTTGATCTGCCGATACTGATTGTCGAACTGGACCATGCGCCCCCCGACCGACGGCCTCTCTATGGTCGCGACGTGCGGCGCCCGGATCGGCGCCGGGCGGGATCGTCACCGCCGACGGCGATCGATCCGCTCGCCATTGTAGCCCGGGCCGGCCGGTTCAGCGCACGTCGCGCCCTGTCGGTCGGTCGACCAAGCTCCTGACCGGGCCGTCAGTCGCCGGCACCGGTCGACGGGGGCTCGATTCGATCGCGGACTGCGCGGCCGTCCAGCCGACGGTGGAGGGTCGAGCGAGCTGGAAGCTGGCGTCACCGGTGCTCTCGTCGACCACCGACACATAGCCGTAAATCAGCGCATCCGAGCCGCCGTCTTGAATCCAGAAGACGACGCTCCCACCTTCGACGGTGGTCGGCAGTCGCCGTTGGATGTGGCCGAACGGCGGGACGTCGTAGACGAGCCGTTCGAGGATGGTGCCGGCGGCGTCCTGGACGTCGACCGCTACCGTGGTCCACGAGCCCGACCACGATGCGAGCCCGAGGTTGGTTCTGAACGCGACGCCATCGTTGAGGAGACCGGCCGCATACCCCAGTGTGTCCCAGTCGACGCCCCGCCAGGCCGCCGCACCGGGGATGGTCTGACCGTACTCACCGGGACCGGACGGGTTGCGCGTGTAGGTTCTCGACGTCACCAGGAAGTGGCAGCTTTCGACGGGCTCACAGTCGAGGTCCCAGTCGGCGAAGACGAGCAGTGCGCCGGTGCCGTCGACGGCGAACACGGTGTCGCCGAGGACGTCCCAGAGGTTGTAGGTCTCGTAGGGGTACAGCGTGACGTACATCGTGTCGGCGGTCTGGTTGTCGGTGTCGCTCGGCAAAAACTGCACGACCACCGGCAGATCGACGTCGTGCGGGTTGTGCAGCGATAGATCGGTCGCCCAAAATGTCCCGTTGAGACCGGCCGTGTGCGCGGCCGCCGGAACCATCCACTGGAGCGACAGCTGGGCCGACGCCGACGCCGGAAGCAGCAACAGCACGGCCGGAAGGAGCACGGTCGAAGTGATGCGTTGCATGTTCACCTCCGGTCAGTCGGATTCGCAAGCTTCATGCCAGGATTTCATCTCGGCTGCGCCCGGTCCGCTCCGGTCGCGGTGTCGCCCCGAGAGGACACCCCGACCGCCACGGGGGCGTATACTGGAGGCGTGCGGATCTCCGGCATCCTGATTCTCGTCGTGCTGCTCGCCATGGCGGTGGTGGTCGTTCTCCAGACCCGGTCGGTGTCGACGTCGCAGGAGGCGCTGACCATGATGGCCACCGACCTCCGCGAGGAGGGCGTCGAGGGGGCTGCGTTCGACAGCGAACGGGCGCGCCGGATCATCGGCGAGATGGAGCGCCTGATCGCCGACCCCGACGCCATCGCGAACCACACCGAGGACCTCAAGACGGTCGCCGACACCGCCGGACAGTGGGCCGCCGGCGCCGCATCGCCAAGCCCCGAGCTGCACGCGGCAGTCGCACTTCGAACCGCCGCAGCCGAGCTGCGAAGGTATGCGGTGTCACCATCGACGTCGTCGCTCGACCGGGCCCGGCGGGAGCTCGAGCGCGCCCGTAACGCCCTCGTCACCGGCGCTGCCGGCGACGGCACGACGGCGCCGAGCGGGCTGGTCACCGAGGGCGTTCGCGACCGGCTACACAATCTCGAGGCGGCACAGAAGGAACGCGAGCTCGAGGTCGAGGAGGAGCTCGGGCCGTAGGCGCCGTCAGCCGTCAGCTTCAACGATCGGCTCCAGCGCCGCTCGGCTGTCGCGACGCGCTGCTCGGGCTCGGAACTTCGCACCGTACCGAGCCCACCATCGGAGGTCCGGTGTTCGGAGCTGACGGCTCCAGGTTGACCGCTGACGGCTCAGTCGAGATCGAGGCCGTCGAGGATGTCGGCTGCGAGATTGGTGGTCCGAATCGGACCGGCGCCGAGCGTCTGAAGGTGCGCGGCGAGCACCGCGAGCCACCGACGAACGGCAGGGGTCCGCTCGACGGCTACGACCGGCCACAGCCGGACGACTGTGCCGCCGTCGCGAGGCGTGACCAGCGCAACCGGGTGGAGCGGGCGCGACAGCTCGACGACGACCCCCTCGACCAGAACCGCCAGACCGTCCGCGCGGAGCCATCGGTCACCGGTCTTGATCACGGCCCGACCCCAGCGAACCACGCCGGGATCGAGGCGTGCGGCGACGCGCTCCAGGTCGACCGTGCCGTCGAGCACCAGGTGCGGCATTAGTTCCCGTCTCCGGTGCCGATGTAGGACAGGACGACTCGGCGTTGACGGGCGCGGTTGTCGCAGTCGACCACCACGACCTGCTGCCAGGTCCCGCGGACCGCTGCGCCGGCTGCCACGGGAAGGGTGAGAGAGGGGCCCATGAGCGCGGCACGGAGATGGGAGAACCCGTTGCCGTCACCCCATCGTCGATCGTGATGGTAGTCGCGGGTCGACGGGGCGATCCGTTCGAGCGCCTCGTCGAGGTCCGTCAGCGCACCGTCCTCGTACTCGATGGTCGTGACCGCCGCGGTCGAGCCCGGCGTGAACACGTTGACCAGACCGTCCGCGGCTTTGATGCCGGCCAGCCAGGCGTCGAGCTCCGGACTGAGATCGACCACGTGGCCGTGGCCCCGTGTCGACACGGTCAACTCGTAGTGGAGCACCCGCATCGGCCGAGTATACCGCGCCACTGAACGGGCGACCGGCGGGCGCCCTTCTGATACCGGCGGGATCTTGTCGGGCCCCGCGCGGCGGGCTACGATGGCGTCCGTGCGTGTCCGAATCCGAGCTGCGGCAGGTGCCATCGAGAGCGTACTGCTGCCGGCGTTGTGCGTTGCGTGTGACGGCGTCCTCGCCGGCGACGACCGTGGTTTGTGCGGCGACTGCCGCAGCCGACTGGCGCCGCTCAGCGAGACCTGTTGTCCTCGCTGCGGAACACCCGCGGACATGGCCGGCGACGTCTGCCTGTCGTGTCTCGGAGCGCCTCCACCGCAGCTGGGCACCGTGCTGTGGGGTGCCTATGACGGCCCGCTCCGGCTCGCGGTCCTCGCGCTGAAGCACCGTGGCCACGACGAGGTCGCCCGGACCTTCGGCCGACGGCTCGCCGCGCGGATCGGCGTCGAACCGTGGTTTGACGACATCACGGCAGTGACGGCGGTGCCGTCGCACCCGCTGCGGCGGCTGCGACGCGGCTACTGTGCCGCCGAACTTCTGGCGGACACCGTCGCCCGGCTCATCGAGCGACCATACCTGGCCGCGCTGCGCCGGCACGGCTTGCATCGTCAGCGCGGCCGGACGCGTCGGCAGAGGATGCGGTTGGCGCGCGGCAGCTTCTCCGCACGGCGCGAGGCATCCGGTCGACGATGGCTCATCGTCGACGACGTCTGCACCACCGGAACCACCTTCCGCCGAGCCGCCGAAACGCTGGTCGACGCGGGGGCCGCCGCAGTGTACTGCGCCGCCGTCGCTCACGCGCCCGACCCGAGGAGACTGTGATGAAGCTGTTCGACGCCCTGGTCCGCCGCGGAATGCCCTTCGTACCGAAGCCGATTGTCGGCCGGGTCGCCCGGCGCTACGTCGCCGGCGAGGACATCTCCGACGCTGTGCGCGCGATTCGTGAGCTCAACGACGAGGGCGCCATGGCGACCGTCGACGTGCTCGGCGAGGAGGTGCACGACGCTGCCAAAGCGACCGCCTCGGTCGAGCTGTACCTCGAGCTGTTGACCGTCATCACGAGCGAGGCGCTGGATGCCAACGTGTCGATCAAACCGACCATGCTCGGGCTCAAGATCGACGAGACGTTGTGTCTGGACAACGTGTCGACCATCGTGCGTCGCGCCGCCGAGCTCGACAACTTCGTCCGGCTCGACATGGAGGATCACACCTGCACCGATGCGACGCTCGGCCTGTACCGCACGTTGGTGCGGGACATCGGGCACGTCGGTGTCGTCCTTCAGGCCTACCTCCACCGCACCGTAGACGACATCAGCGCGCTGTTGCCGCTCGGTCCGAACGTGCGCCTGTGCAAGGGCATCTATCGCGAGCCGCGCACCATCGCCTGGCAGGCCTACGAGACCGTGCGAGCCAACTTCATCTACGCCAACGACAAGCTCCTCGAGGGCGGCGCCTACGTCGGCATCGCGACCCACGACGCCCACCTGGTCTGGGCCGCCATGGCGACGATCGATCGTCTCGGTCTCGAACCCGGCGACTATGAATTCCAAATGCTGTACGGCGTCGACGAGGAGCTGCGCCGGATCATCCTCGATCGCGGTCACCGGCTGCGGGTCTACGTGCCGTTCGGCCGTGACTGGTACCCGTACTCTCTGCGCCGGCTGCGCGAGAACCCGACGGTTGCGCATCACGTCAGCCGGGCGATGCTGGGTCTCAGACCCCGTTGAGTGCCGCCGCAGGACGGGGTATCCTCGAGTCCACTCCGCGGCCTGGAGGTGAACCATGTGCCGTCGAACCACTCGAGCTGCCGTTCTCGCCGTCGTCGTCCTGACCATCGCGGCGGTAGTGTCCGCCGGTCCTCAGTCCCGGGTGTCCGGGCTCGTCGTCGACTTCGAAGGCAACCCGATCGCAGGGGCTACGATCACACTGACCTCGGACGAGCTGCCGTCGTTTGAAAAATCCGTCACCACCGGGGCCGACGGCGAGTTCAGGGTCCTCATTCTGGACGCCACCAAGACCTACCTGTTCACCGTCACCGCCGACGGCTACATCAAACACCAGGAGGAGATCAAGGTCCCGACGGGGACCATGGACAACGAGTTCACCTTCGAGCTCACCACGCCGAAGCAGCGATTCGAAACCCGCAAGCAGGAGCTGCTCGAGCAGCCGGGGTACAAGGAGTATGACGAGGCCGTCCACCTGATCGAGGCGGGTCAGACCGAGCAGGCGCACGAACGGCTCGAGGCCGCAGTTGCCGCGAAGCCCGACCTGATCCAGGCCTACGAGGCGCTCGCGAGCCTCGATTTCGACTCCGGAGACCACGAGCTGGCGCTCGCCACCGCTCGCCGCTGTCTCGAGGTCGACGACGAGTCCTTGAAGTGTCTCGCCGTCGCTGCCAACGCCGCCGGGCTGCTCGGTGACAGTGAGGCCGAGCAGGCCTTCGTCGCGCGCTACCAGGAGCTCAATCCGAACGACCCGGCCACGCTGTTCAACCAGGCTGCGACGTTCCTGAACAAGATGGACGACGCCTCGGCCCGGCCGCTGCTCGAGCAGTGCCTGGCCGTCGCTCCCGATTTTGCCAAGTGCCTGTTCGAGTACGGCATGCTGCTGCTGCGCGCCGGCGACCTCGAGGGCGCGAAAAGCCATCTGGAACACTACCTCGAGGTTGCCCCGGACGGCGCCGACGCGGACGCCGCTCGGGAGACGGTGAAGTACCTCTGAGCGACAGCCGATGGCCGGGCGAGCACTGGTGATCGGGGTCGCGGGGGGCAGCGGCTCCGGCAAGACTACCGTGGCCGACGCGATCGTCCGGCGGGTCGGACGCGACCGGGTGCTGTCGATCCATCAGGACCGCTACTATCGCGACCTGTCCGAGCTCGACGAAGCGAGCCGCCAGCGGACCAACTTCGATCATCCGGACGCCATCGAGGACGAGCTGCTGGTCGAGCACCTCGACCGCCTGACCGCCGGTGACAGGGTCGAGCTGCCGGTCTATGACTTCGCCCGCCATCTGCGGACCGGACGGACCGACATCGCCGAACCGCGACCGGTGATCCTGGTGGAGGGCATCCTGATCCTGGCAGTGGCGAAGGTCCGAGAGCGTCTCGACCTCAAGCTCTACGTCGACACCGACGCCGATCTGAGGTTCATCCGCCGACTCCAACGCGACACCGAGCAGCGTGGGCGGTCCGTCCGTTCGGTGGTCGATCAGTGGCTCGACACGGTTCGGCCCATGCACCTCGAGTTCGTCGAGCCGTCGAAGAGGTACGCCGACCTCATCATCCCCGAGGGCGGTTTCAACACCGTGGCGTTGGACGTGCTGGCGAGTCGGATCGATCAGCGGCTCAGGCAGGACGAACGCCGCGGTTTCAGCTCCTCTCGGCGCGCGGCCGACGACGACGACGCTGATGGAGCTCCTCTTCCTTGAACACGAATTTGATCGAGTGTTTGAAGATCAGCAGGTTCGGTGCGTCGTTCCGGTTGAGCTTGATGCAGTTCTTGTCATACCACTCGATCCAGCCGGTGAGCTCGGTCCCGTCGGTGAGCACCACCACCATCACGGTGCGGTTCTGCATCTGCTTGAGGTAGTAGAAGTTCTCGGCGTTGGTTTGCTCGGCCGGCACCTGCTTTCTTCGGCTGGTCGTCCCCTTGGTCGGGAATCGGTCCATCATCTCGGTCATCGACGGTCGGATGAGCTTGCGGTCCGACATTGAATCGCTCCTAGCACCCCATGCTGGGCGGGGGGTTGGGCCCGGATGCATGAAGTCGGAAGTTGTGCCCTGAGGATAGCAGATCTCGGATGATGGTGTTCAAAACGCCACGACTGTCCGAACGCGACACACGACACGTCCGCGGTCACCCTTGTTTACGGTTCTTCTTGCCGAGCTCCGGGTACTGATCGACCTCGTGGGCCAGGCAGCACATGAGACGACCACACAGGCCCGAGATCTTGGTCGGGTTGAGGCTCAGCCGCTGCCGCTTGGCCATCCGTACCGTCACCGAATGGAACCGTTCCATGAACGTCGAGCAGCACAGGCAGCGGCCGCAGGGTCCCAGCCCGCCGCACACTCTGGCGCCGTCACGGACTCCGAGCGGCCGCATCTCGACGCGCCGCCGGAAGCGCCGTCCGAGCTCGCGCAGCAGGGCGCGGAAGTCGAGCCGGCGCTCGGCCGTGAAAAACACCACCGCCTTGCGTCCGGTGAGCGGCAGGCGCGCCTTGATGGTGCGCATGTCGAGCCCGAGCTCGCGGGTCCTGGCTCTCAGGTACCCCTCGATCTCGCGCTCGAGATGGTGCGTGTCCTCGCTTCGTTTCTGGTCCTCCGACGACGCCAACCGCAAAATCCGGCCGACCGCTCCGCGTCGCTTCCGGAAGATCGGCAGGGAGAACAGGCTGACCCTGCCGATGAACTGACCGTCCGCGGTCTCGATCAGGTAGTGGTGGTCGTGTCGGATCTCGAGCGCACCCGTTCGGCACGGCACCGCCGGGAGGTCGGGATCGATGACGACGGGGACGATGTCCTCGACCTGGGATGGAATCGCGGTTTCCGCCAGCACGCCGGTCATGTCCCGTCACCGCCCCGGCGACCGGCCTGAATCCGCTGATCGGCCTCGATCACGCCGTCCGCCGCAGCGCGCCGTGCGGCTACGACCGCGTCGGCGACGTCGGCTCGGTGGGCGGCGACAATCTGCGCCGCGAAGTGGGCGGCATTCTTGGCACCGGCGGACCCGACCGCGAAGGTGGCCACCGGAATCCCGCCCGGCATCTGGACCGTCGACAGCAACGCGTCGACGCCGTCGAGCACACCGCCCGGCAGCGGTACGCCGAGCACCGGTCGTGTCGTGTGCGCCGCCACCACGCCCGCCAGGTGGGCCGCCATGCCGGCTGCGCAGATGAAAACCTTGCAGCCCTCGGTCTCGGCCCGTCGCACCAGCTCGATCGTTCGTTCCGGGGTGCGGTGGGCCGAGGACACGTAGACCTCTGACCTCAATCCGAGCTCGTCGAGCAGCCGAACCGCACCCTCGAGGTGCTTCCAGTCGCTCGCCGAGCCCATCATCACGACGACATCCACGTCAGGCACCTGAGCTCTCCATTCCATCCAGCGTGTCGGCCCCGATGTCGGTCCGGTGGTGGCACCCGTCGAACTGGATCATCCGGCCGGCGCGATACACCGCGTCGATCGCCTGCGCGAGCGTTGTGCCGGTGGCGGTGACCGACAGAACCCGGCCGCCGGCGGTCAACCACCGGTCGCCGCCGCGCCGCGTCCCGGCGTGGAAGACCACCACCCCCGGCAGCGTGCCGGCCTCCTCGAGACCGGTGATCGGATCGCCGGTGCGGGGGGTCGCGGGGTAGTTCTGAGCCGCCAGGACGAGGCAGGCAGCCACGTCGGGTGACCAACCGAGACGGCCCGTCTCGAGCCGACCGTCGGCCGCGGCAGCCAGGGTCTCGGCGAGGTCACCATCGAGGCGGCGCAGCACCGATTGGGTCTCCGGATCACCGAGACGACAGTTGAACTCGAGCACCTGCGGGCCGTCGGCCGTCATCATCAGGCCGGCGTACAACACGCCGCGGTAGGGAC
>JASFPU010000011.1:0-15550 GCA_050115855.1 Holophagae bacterium | reverse complement strand
GATCGCGCCGGCCATGTTGAGCAGGAACATGAAGGTCAGCAGGATGCCCATGTCGGCCTGGAACTTGATCGGTGCGAAGATCCAGGTCGCGACGCCCATGGCGAGCGTGATGCCGGTGAACAGCACGCCGTTGCCGGTCACCTTGAGGGTCTCCAGATAGGCCTGTTGGATGGGCAGTCCGGTCTCGAGGAAGCTCTTGAATCGGCTGTAGATGTAGATGCCGTAGTCGACCCCGATGCCGACCCCGAGCGCAACCACCGGCAGGGTCGAGGTCTTCAACCCGATCTCGAGGTAGGTCATCAGCGCGTAGGCGAGGATCGACACCAGGCTGAGCGGGATGACGATGCTCAACGTCGCCTTGATCGAGCGGAAGGTGATCAGACAGAGCAGAATGATCGCGGCGAACACCCACATCAGCATCGGGAACTGGGCCGCCGACACCGCCTCGTTGGTCGCCGCCATGACGCCGACGTTGCCGGTGGCGAGCCGGAACTTCACGTCGTCGGTGCCGTATTGCTCCTGAAACTCCTTGACCGCCGCGACCACCCTGTCGATGGTCTCCGCCTTGTGATCGGTGGTGTAGATGTAAACCGGCATCACGCTGCAGTCGCCGTTGAGCAGCCCGGTGCTGGTGTCGATGTAGGTCACCGCCTGAGCCATGGTCGACGGATTGCGCGGCAGCTCGCGCCACTCCAGGTAGCCCTCGTTCCACCCGGCGTTGATGATCTTGGCGACACCGGCGATGCCGAACACCGACTGCACCCCGGGGACGTTGCGGATGCGCCACTCGAAGTCGTCGATCAGGTTCATGACGGCGTTCTCGGTGCACGCCTCGGGGTAGGCCTCGACGATGGTCGTGATGACGTCGACTCCGATCGAGAAGTGCGACGTGATGACGTCAGTGTCGATGTTGTACCTGGAGTTCGGCCTGAGCTCGGGGACCCCGGCGTGGAGGTCTCCGATCTTGATTTGGCTCGCTTTCCAGCCGCCGACGGCGAACAGCACGACCGCGACGGCGATGATGATCGCCGCCGGTGTCGGCGTCGCCACCTTGGCCAACGACGCCCAGAAATGGTCGAGATGCCGGGCGCGGGTTCGCATCTTGCTGAGGTAGGCCTCGTCGAGCCGGATGAACGACAGCAGGACCGGGATCAGCACGAGATCGGTGAGGATGATGATGGCGACACCGAGGCTGGCGGTGATTGCCATCTCCTGGATCATGCGGATCTTGATGAACATGATCGTGATGAAGCCGATGGTGTCGGACAGCAGCGCGATGCCGCCGGGCACGAGCAGCCGACGGAAGGAGAACCGCGCCGAATCGAGGCTGTCGGCTCCATCGAAGACCTCGGCGCGAAACGCACTGACCATCTGGACGCCGTGGCTGACGGCGATCGCGAACACCAGGAACGGCACCAGAATCGACATCGGATCGATGCCGAAGCCGAGCAGCGTCAGCGTGCCGAGCTGCCAGATCACGGTCATCAAGGCGCAGCCGACCACGATCAGCGTCAGCTTCAGGTTCTGCGAGTAGAACCAGACGAACCCGAGGGTGATCGCGAAGGCGATCAGGAAGAACAGAACGACCCGTGCGACGCCGGCGGCGATGTCGCCGATCGCCTTGGCGAAGCCGATGATGTGGTAGTCGAAGGCCGAGCCGACGGGATCGTTCTCATATTTGGTCCGGATGCCCTCCAGCTGTTTGGCGACATCGATGTAGTCGAGCTTTTCACCGGTGTTCGGGTTGACCTCGAGCAGCTCGGCGACGACGATCGCGGCGCTGAAGTCATTGGCGACCAGCCGGCCCATGTAGTTCGATTTGAGGATGTTCTCGCGGACCTTGGCGAGCCCTTCGGGCGTCGGTTCGAAGTCCGCCGGAACGACGTTGCCGCCGGCGATACCATCCTCGACGACCTCGGTGAACCTGACGTTCGGGGTGAACAGCGACATCACCCGGGTCCGGTCGACCCCGGGAATGAAGAAGACGTCGTCGGTCACCCGGGCGAGCACGTCGAAGAACTCCGGCGTGAAGATGTCCCCGTTCGGGTTCCGGATCGCGATCACCACCTTGTTGGCGCCGCCGTAGGCGTCGCGGTACTGGACGTAGGTCTTCATGTACGGGTGCTCGAGGGGGAGCAGTTTGGCGAAGCCGGCGTCGATTTTGAGGTGGGTCGCCTGCCACGCCATGAAGATCGTCAGCAGAAGAAAGACGACGACCACTACCCGCCGGTTGTGAAACACCAGGTCTTCCAACGCCTGTTTCATTTTCGCCCCCTCACTCCACCACGGTGGTCAGCTCGTCCAAGGTGGCGGTGCGCACGCCGAACTCGCCGACCATCAGCAGGCTGCCGGTAGTGGTCTCGATGACGTCGGCGATGCCGCGACGGCCGGGCTGCTGGTAGCGAGAGAAGCTCCGACCGCTGTCGGACGACACGAGAACCGTGCCGCCGAGCCCGGCGATGACGACCGAGCCGTCGGACACCAGAACCCCGGTGCTGAGCAGAGCGACGGTGTCGGTGTCGATCTGGCGCCAGCTGTCACCGGCGTCCTCGGAGCGGAACAGATGGCCGCGCAGGCCGTACAGCAGCACCGTGTCGCCGCCGAGCGGCAGCACGCCGAAGAACGAGCCCTCGTACGGCGAGGGCAGCTCGGTCCAGCTGGTACCGTTGTCGTCCGAGCGGTAGGCGATGCCCGCCTCTGCGGCCAGGTAGAGCCGACCGCCGCCTGCATCCGCGACCTTGTGCAGATGCCAGTCGGCGTCGCCGATCGGCTCGAAGAGCCAGCTGGTCCCGCCGTCGGTGGTTCGGAAGAAGCTGCCGTAGGCTCCGACGGCGATGCCGGTGTCGGCGTCGGCGAACCAGACGTCGAACAGGGGTGCCTCGTCCTCGGGCGCCCGGTAGACCAGCTCCCAGCTCTCGCCGGCGTCCCGGCTGCGCAGGATGACCGAGTCGTGCCCGACGGCGAAGCCGAGCGCGTCATCGACGAAGGTGACGCCGGTCAGCATGGTCCGGACCGGGGCCGGGACCTGGCGCCAGGTCCCGCCGTTGTCATCGGAGACCAGAATATGACCACGCTCACCCACGACCACGAGCCGATCACCGGCCGCCGCCGCATCGAGCAGCAGCGATTTCGAGGCGAGCGGCGCCATGATGGCGGGTTCCGGAGCCGGCTCCTCCTGCCCGGTGGCAGGTCCGGCGACGATCGCCGCGAGCACCACGACGAACGGGATCGCGAGCCGAAGCCTGGTGGTGCGGTTCACGGAGCGGTGGGTGACGCTGGCGGCCAGCCGAGCGGGAACCATGCCCGTTGGGACGTCCATCTGTTCTCCCCCTCGAATGATGCGTGCAGAAGGGGCGGACGGGGTGCCCCGTCCGCCCCGAGCGGTCTCTCGATCAGCGCCGGCCCGAGCGGCGCAGCGCCGCCGGAGTGTAATCCTCCAGCGTCCGGTCGATATCGAACTCGTACGGCGGGTTCTCGCTGTTGAACCCGATCGCCAGGTAGCGGCCCGCCTGGAGGTCGGTGTGCACCTCGAGCGACGTCCACAGGCTGGGGACGTTGTAGTAGGCCATAGCGTGGCCTTCGGACACCCGCCACAGCTGGTCTCGGTTGTCGTACTGGTCGACGGCGACGACCTGCCAGCTGTCCTCGTCGAGGTAGAAGGTGCGCCGCTTGTAGATGTGGCGAGCGCCCTCCTTGAGGGTCGCGTCGACGACCCACACCCGGTGCAGCTCGTAGCGGGCGTAGTCCTGGTTGATGTGCAGCGGGGTCAGGATGTCGGCGACCTTCACCGACGGGTCCTGAAGCTTGTACGAGTTATACGGAACGTAGATCTCCTTCTTGCCGACGAGCTTCCAGTCGTAGCGGTCGGGAGCGCCGTTGAACATGTCGAACTGGTCCGAGGTCCGCATCGAGTCGGCGGCCGTGCCCGGGTTGTCGTAGGCGACGTTGGGCGCACGCCGAACCCGGCGCTGGCCGGGATTGTAGAGCCAGGCGTTGCGGTGCTCCTTGACCTGATCGAGGGTCTCGCCGACCAGCAGGATCCCGCCGGCGAGCCGCGCCGGGGCGAGCACCTCCTGCTTGAAGAACAGGATCTTGTTGTTGAGGTCGGCCTCGGTCTTGCCCGCCATGCTGTACAGCATGTAGAACTCGTCGTGGAACTGGACCAGTGTGTAGTTGCCGCCGCGAGTCGGCGCCGCCTGAGCGATGAAGCGCGACGCCGAGTCGGCGCGATAGCGCAGCAGGTGGTTCCAGATGGCCTGGACCCCCTGGTCGGGGATCGGGAACGGAATGCCGTTGATCGCGCCGGTCACGCCGTTGCCGCCCTCGGTCAGACGTGCGGTCTTCGCGTTGGCCATGGTCTTGTCGTAGATCCGCTGCGGGAAGGCCGCACTGCGATGTGTCGGGTAGACGTTCATCTTGTACGAATCGGGGTAGGTCTCGAAGAGCGCCTTCTGCCCCACGGTGAGGTGGTCGGCGTACTGATCCATGTTCCCCGCGGTGATCGTGAACAGCACCTTGTCGCCGGCGTACGGATCGACGTAGTGCATCCCCGGCTCCCAGCCGGCGGGCGGTGTCTTGAGGCCGCCGTCCCAGGCCGGGATGGTGCCGTCGGCGTTGCCGGCACGGACCGCACCCATGGGCGTCAGCTCGTTGCCGAGCTTGGCAATCTCCTCCGGTGAGGGCTGGGCCCACGCGGGGGTGGCAAGACCGGCCGCGAGCACCAGAGCGCAGCCAAGAGTGAAGAGTGAGTGAGTTCGCATGCGTGCCTCCCTTGCGCTAGAACGAGTAGCGGATGAATCCGCCGACGAAGTCCCGGTCATTGATCAGATTCCAGCGATCCGCCCCGGAGTACATGGTGTAGCTCAGGTCGACCTCCCAGCGGTTCTGGTAGGTGGCGCTGACACCGAGGGTCAACGCCGTCCGGCCGGCGATGAAGTTGCCGCCGGGGCCGGGGGTGACGCCGTCGACGTCGTGCTGCCAGCCGAAGCGTGGGTTCAGCGACCAGGCGCCGATCGCGTTGTTGTAGGTCAGCTTCCCGGCCAGCCGGTAGCCCCAGGAGAACGGATCGGCGAAGTGCTTGGGCTCCTCGGAGGCCTTGCCGGCGTGGATGCCGCCAGGGTCGTCCTCTTCCGGGTTGCCGCTCGTGTAGGTGCCCGGACCGTCGTAGCGCAGCTCGTCCTTGTCCGGCATGTCGAACACCCAGTCGAAGCCCGGCTCGAAGAGCAGCACCGCCTGATCGGCGCCGAGCACCCGCGACCACACCTTGGTGAGCGTGAACTGGAGCTGCGCCGAGTCGTGGAGGCGGTAGCCGAGCGCCGTCTCCTCGAAGCCGAGCGGGGTTCCGTTGGTCACCTGGCTGGCGTCGGCGAAGGTCGCACTGAGCGGCGACAGGGCTGCGAACAGCAGCTCGACATCGTCGATCAGATAGGGTGCATCCTGCCGGTACGACGCCTCGCCCTGGAAGGCGATGCCCGAGGTGCCGAGCTGGGCGTTCCAGCTCAGGCCGTACAGTTTGATGTCCTCGGGGTAGGCGATGAAGTAGCTCGCGGTGTTGGCGAAGACTGCCACCGCGGCGGCGTTGGCAGCCCCCGCGGCGGCGGCGTCGGCTTCGGGGCTGACCCCCGGCGGCACGCCGAGAGCGGCGTACACCGCGAGCGCCGCGTTGGGTGCCGCGGCCTGGGCGTCGAGCGCACCCTGGAGGGTGCCGGTCACGCCGTTCACCAGCGGCAGCCGGCTGTGGTAGTTGATGTAGTAGAAGCCGAACTCGGTGCCGCCGAGCTGCGGCACGAACCAGCGCAGCGCGAGGCCGTACTGACCGCCGTCCTTTGGCTCCTGGTCGGCGCCGCGGGGCACGCTCATGAACGGGTAGTCGACCGGCGGCTGCATGAAGAACGGCGACTCTCCGGTGTCCGGGAAGCTGGCGAAGGCGAGGAAGACGCGCTCGCCGCCTCGTCCGGCGAAGTCGTTGGTCGAGAAGTAGGTGCCCGGCGGGTCGATGACGGTCTCCTCCCACTCGAACTGGTAGTACGCCTCGACCGCGAGGTCGCGGGAGAGGTTGATCGACAGCCAGCCCAGACCGACCGGACGGTAGGCCTCGCGGAGCTCGGCGCCGGGAACACGCAAAGCCGAGAGATCGACCGGGTTGGTCACCGAGATGCCGCCGGGGATGAACGTGCTTTCACCCCAGTTGAGCACCTGCCGGCCGATTCTGAACTCGCCAATCGGGAACTGCCACCAGGCGTAGGCGTCGAGCAGCTCGACCCGGCTACCGGCCCAGTCGAGGGCGTCCTGGCTGAGCTCGGTCCGCGCGCAGCAGTCGTTCTCGAGCTCGAAGTCATAGAACCCCGATCCTCGTGCGAAGACCCCGATGCTGTGGTTGCGCGCGACGTCGATGGCGAGGTCGAAGTCGATCGTCGCCTTCAGCGTATTGCTGACGAAACCCTTGTCGAAGTTGAGGTTGCCGTCATCGCCGTTGACCGACCACGCGGTGCCGCCCTCGAACGGGCTGATGATGGCCGGATCGCGGTCCTGGACCCGGTACCGGGCGCCCCACGACACGGTCGTATCGATGTTGAGGCGGAACGTGCCGGACGAGCCGGACAGGTCGATCGCCTCGCACGGCACGGTGAAGAGACCGATGATGGCTGCCACCACGACGCATCTCCCGACGAACCGGGCGGTCGAGCACAGCCGCGTAGAAGAAACACTCATCTCCCCCTCCTCTTCTGTTCGATCACACAGAAAACCGCCGGGCGGTCGCCGGCCGGGAGGCCGGTGTCTGGCGGATGGAATGAGCTCGTAGCTGAGAATGCAGAGCGGATCCGGACGAGCCGACAGGTCGGTGGGTTGGCTCGATTCTCGTCGCAATCCACGCTCCCCCTCCACCGGTCCATGAGCCGGGGTGCACGACGTCGGATCTCCGCTATGTGTGCCGCCTCTCACCTTAGCACAGCGGTGGTGGTTTTCGGACTTGAGAGAAGGGTTTGTTTCAGCTGTCGTCGAGGGTGACGTTCTGATCGTCGACCAGGCGGTCGACGAGGATCGTCTGGAGGTGGTTTCTCGACACGTGGATGCGGTCGAGCAGCTCTCCGGCGTCCTCGGCCGGCATCGGCCGGGCGATGTAGAAGCCCTGAACCTGATCGACGCCGAGCTCGCGTAGGGTCTCGAGCTGCCCGTCGGTCTCGACGCCTTCGGCGATCGTCGTCTTGCCCAGGTTGCGTCCGAGATCGATGATCGTCCGAACGATCTCCATCGAGTCGACATCGTCGAGCATCCGGGTGACGAACGAGTAGTCGATCTTGAGCGAGTCGATCTCGAACCGCTTGAGGTAGGACAGCGACGAGTAGCCGGTGCCGAAGTCGTCGATGCTGAGACCGATGTCGAGGGCCGACAGCTGGTCGAGCATGGCGGTCGCGTGCTCGGTGTTCTCCATCAGCACGCTCTCCGTGACCTCGAGCTTGATGTCGCGACCGTACAACCCGTTCTGGCGCAGCGTGTGGTCGATCCTCGACACGAGCTCGAGCTGGAGGAACTGCGTGGTCGAGATGTTCAGGCTGATAGTGATCGGGGGGTCCATCCGGTACTGAACCTGCCACGGCCTCACCTGGCGGCACGCCTCGTCGGCAACGATGCGGTCGATCTGCACGGCGATGCCCATCTCCTCGGCCGCCTGGATGAACTCGCCCGGCAGCACCAGACCGCGGGTCGGGTGATCCCACCTCGCGAGCACCTCGAAGCCGACCAGGTTGCCGCGGTCGAGCGAGATGATCGGTTGATAGAACGGACGGAACTCCCTGCGGGCCACCGCCCGCCGGAGGTCGTTCTCGAGCTCGAGCGTGGCGACCACCTCGGAGTGCATCTTCTCGTCGAACACCGCATAGCGGTTGCGGCCGAGCTCCTTGGCGCGATACATGGCGTTATCCGCGTCGCGAAGGAGGTTCTCGGGCTTCTCGTATCCGGGGTGCCACATCGCGATGCCGGTGCTGACCGTGGCGTACGCCTCCGAACCGTCGAGCGAGAACGGCACCTGGAACTCCTGGTGGAGCCGACTCGCGATCGACGTCGCGTCGCGCACCGACTCGACGTCCTCGGCGACGATGACGAACTCGTCGCCGCCGAAACGACACACCGTGTCGCTCGGACGGCAGATCGAGCGCACCCGGTCCGCGATCGCCGTCAACAGCTTGTCGCCGACCAGGTGACCGAGGCTGTCGTTGACGTTCTTGAAGCGGTCGATGTCGAAGAATAGGACGGCGAACGGTTTGTCCTGCATGCGCGAGGCCCTGGCGAAGGCGTGCCGGAGCCGATCGAGCAGGACCGTGCGGCTGGCGAGCCGGGTCAACGGGTCGACCAGGAGGTTGGTGCGCGGTTCATCGAAGGTGACGTGGTCTTCGGTGACGTCGGTGTGACGGCACACCAGGCGGGTCGCTTCGCCGTCGGTGTCGCGCACGGTCTCGCCGCGCATCATCACGCGCCGCGTCGTACCGTCGGGGCGTTTGAGTCGATAGTACTGCTCGAGCGACTGCAGCTCGCCTCGGGCAACCGAGTCGATCAGCTGTCGGATATGGTCCCGGTCCTCATCGTCGACATGGAGAAGCCACTCGTCGACGGTGGTCAGCTGGTCGACGTCGGTGCCGAGGAGCGTCTCCCACTCCGGGGTCAGGATGAGGTCTCCGGTCTGAAGGCTGGCGTCCCAGAGCCCGTCCTCCTGGCCGCCGCAGGAGATCAGCAGCCGCTCGTGGCTCTGATGGAGCTCGGCGTAGGCCCGCTCGAGCTTGAGGAACTCGGCGGCAATGTGCTCGTGCACCCGGATTTTCGCTTCGACGGCTGCCGGCTCCAGAGGTTCCGTCAGGACGTCGGCGGCACCGGCGTCGAAGATCGTCGACAGCTCGGAACCGCTGTTGGCGTCCGCCACGGCGAGGATCTGACAGGTCGGTGAGTGACGGCCGTCGTCGCGGATCCGGCGGATGAGCTCGGGGGCGGCGTTGTCGGGCAGCCGCCAGTCGATGATCGCCAGGTGGGGCGACAGCGTGGCAAGGTCGAGATCGGGCAGGCTCGCGTAATCGCACGCCGTGACGACGTGACGCCGCACCTTGAGCATCGAATCGAGGAGTGACCGCGCGTCGTCGTCGTGCGACACCACCAAACAGCGGAGCAGGGGCGTCGCACCGTCGTTCTGCGGCCGCCTGCCGACGCTCGGCGTATCGGCGGACTCACGCGCCCCGGCAGTCGTAACCTCGTCCGCACCGGGTGTGGATTCTGACGGTTTCATGACCATCTCAACCTCGCCATTATAGATCCGACCCCGAGGATTCCGCCACGACGACGCGAGGCCCGCCAGCGACGGATCCGAATCGGCTGTCCTGCTCGTCGGACGATGAGCTGTTCGGACGGTTCCGTGCCGGGTGGTCGGCGCTACTTCCCGCCGGTAGCGTCGGTTGCAGCATCCTCGACCGTTGCCGCCGGGTCGCACACGTAGGCGGCCAGCTTGGGGCCGACCCAGATTCGCTCGAGGCCCGAGTCCGCCAGCATCGTCTGGAGGTCTGGACGGCGCACGTGGACGAGCACGACGGTCGGCTGATCGCACCGCGCCACCGAGGTCGGAGGGTCGGGGACCGGACGGAGCACGCCGCCGTCGCGAAGCCAGCGATCGGCGGTTCTGACGATGAAGTTGCTGCGCAGCTCGTCGCCGTCTCGGCTCGCGATCGGTACCGGCCGTCGAAGGTAGAACGCCAGCGACGGACGCCACGCCTCGAGTCCGAGGACCTCGGTTTCGGCCGGCAGCTCGGTCTGAATCAGCCGCACGAGGGCCCGTTCGGAGCGGTTCTCAGCCAACGCCGAGATCGCCGGAGCCAGCACCACCGGGATCGCCACGACCGGCAGACCGAGCGCGATGACGAGGGCGCGAGAATCTCCGGACCGGATCGACGCAGCACCGACCACGACGGCGGCGAGACAGACGACCGCCATGACCTGACAGGGCACCGGCAGCGCGGCGGCGACGGCAGAGTTGACGCCGCTGGTGTCGATCGCGCCGACGCCGACTGCGAGCATCGCGGCGCCGACCGCCGACCACCCCGCCACGGCGAGCCACGCACCGAGACGGACCGTCCGGCGTGGGTCCCGCCACCTCGACGCCACCAGCAGGGCGATCGACGGCATCAGCGGCAAGATGTACTGAGGCATCTTGGAACGGGACAGCGAGAAGAACACCAGCGGCACGCCGAGCCACAGCCAGCCGAAGATCCGGCGCGGGTCGGAGGCCGCTCTCGAACCACGCCGCCCGAGGACGAGCAGCCACCACGGAAAGAAGCCGACCGCCGCGACGGCGAGGAGATACCACCACGGTTGCGACCGCTGCAGCTCGTCGCTGCTGACTCGCTGCCACGTCTCGGTGATGGCGACATACCGGAGATAGCCGGGAAGTCGGGCCTCCATGAAACCGACCCACGGCGCGACCAGCGCGGCAGCAACCACCGGCCCGATGGGGTTCCACACCGCCCAGGACGCCCGGCGCCAGACGGCGTAGGGAGCCGCGACCATCAGCGGCAGGGCGAGCGCCACCGGGCCCTTGGTCAGAATGCCGAGCCCGATCGCCGCCCAGGCGAGCACGTTCCAGAGCCGGTCCTCCCGACCGACGACCCGGCGCTCGATCGCCGTGTCGAACGCGACCAGCGACGCCGTCACGAGCAGCGCGAGCAGGCTATCGAGGATGACGACCCGGGAGAACGCCAGAGGCAGCGGCGCCGTGATCGCCACGATGCCGGCGATCCATCCCGACTCCCTGCCGTACCAGCGGCCGGCGAACCACCCGATGAGCAGTGCGGTCGCCAACGAGCACAGCAGCGGAACCAGCCGCGCCGCGAGCTCCGTGGGTCCGAGCAGCTCCATGGCGGCGGCGGTCGCGGCGAAGGACAGCACCGGCTTGTCGATGTAGGGCAGACCGTTGAGGTGGGGCAGGATGTAGTCGTTGGTGGCGGCCATCTCGCGGGCGACCTCACCGTTGCGTCCCTCGTCCTGGTCGATCAGGGGATAGCTGCCGATGCCCCACGTCAGGCAGACGACGATCACGACGGACCAGACGGCGAGCAGAGCGGGATGCCGGTCGCCGGTCACGTCTCGAGATTCCCGATCGGAACCGGATCGGCGATCGGCACCGGTGCTCCTTCGCCGAACGTGCGATCGCACCAGAGATCGAATGCGAGCAGCGAGAACAGCGGCTTCCGGTGGTCGGTCCGCCGGCTCATGTGCTCGTCGAGCAGGCGACCGATCCCGGCAGGGTCGAGCAGACCGCGGGCGTCGACCCGGTCGGCGGAGAACCGGGCGCGGAGTTGATCGCCGAGGCCGTGCAGCAACCAACGCGAAAACGGGATGTTGAAGCCGCGCTTGCGCCGCTTGAGGACGTCGGACGGCAGGCGCGTCGCGACGGCCCGTCGGAGAATCGCCTTGGTCGACACCCCCCTGAGCTTGAGGTGCGAGGGGATGCCGGCGACAAACTCGGCCAGGTCGTGATCGAGAAACGGGGCCCGAGCCTCGAGGGAGGCGAGCATGGTCGACCGGTCGACCTTGGTCAGCAGGTCGTCCTGGAGGTACATGGAGAAGTCCGTGTACAGCAGCACCGACAACGGATCGGGCAGGTCCTTGCCGTCGACCGTGAGCCGCGCCGACCCGAACGGATCGTCGCCGGTCAGCGCCGTCATCACGCGGCGGGACAGAATGTCCGGGTGGCGTTCGGGTCGGAGACTGCCGAACCAGGTGTGGTGGCGCTCGACGAGCTCGCGCTCCGCCGCGGCCGCGAAACGGCTCAGCAGATAGTCGGGATTGACGTTGCCCATCGACACCGGGAGGAGCGCGCGGACACCCGCCACCAGCGGTCGGCGAAGTCGCCCGGGCAGCCGGCGATACCAGCCAGCCACCCGGTTGCCGATGTAGGTCGGGTAGCCGGCGAAGAGCTCGTCGGCCCCTTCGCCGGACAGCACCACCTTGACCTTCTGGACCGCGAATCGGGCGAGCAGATGGGTGGGGATGATCGAGGCATCGCCGAGCGGCTCGTCGAACCCTTCGCCGACGCGCCTGAGCCCGTCCTCCAGGTCGTGCTCGCCGAGCACGAGCTCGTTGAAATCGGCGCCGAAGTGGCGGGCGGTGTCGCGGGCGAAGCGCGATTCGTCGAAGCTCTGATCGGTGTGGCCGAGCGAGAACGCCGGAACGCCCTGCCCGACCTGGTCGGCGAGGTGGGCGAGGACGGCCGACGAGTCGATCCCACCGGACAGAAAGACGCCGACCGGCACGTCGGCCCGGCGCCGGCGTTCGACCGCGGTCGCGATCCGGTGATCGAGCTCCGCGGCGATGTCCGCCGGTCGGCGAGCGGCGATGTCGGGCTGCCGGAAGTGATCGGCCAGGTCCCAGTAACGCCGCACCGCGAACTGTCCGTCCTCGACTGTCAGGACGTGTCCGGCGGGCAGCTTGCGCACACCGGCGATGGGGCACAGAGGCGCCGGAAAGTAGTCGTGCAGCAGGTAGCGGCGCAGCGCGATCGGATCGACCGCACGGGGTGCCCGGGGGTGAACCAGAATCGAGCGGAGCTCGGAGCCGAACACCAGCTCGCCGTCGTTCCACCAGTAGTAGAGAGGTTTTTCGCCGGTTCGATCCCGTCCGAGCAGCAGTCGTCGTCGGCGCTCGTCCCAGACGCACAGGGCGAACATTCCGTTGATGTGGTCGACAAGGCGGTCGCCGACCTCCTCGTACAGGTGAGGGATGATCTCGGTGTCGACCTTGGTCCTCAGCGTGTGACCGCGCGAACGGAGATCGGCCACGATGGCGTCGGAGTTGTAGATCTCTGCGTTGGCCATGGACCAGATGCTGTGGTCCTCATTGGCGTACGGCGGCGAGTCGGCCAGCACGTCGATGATGGCGAGCCGACGAAAACCGAGGTTGCAGCCAGGTTGGCCGGCGAAGCCCTCGCCGTCCGGACCGCGGTGGGCCAACGAGTCGGCCATCCGGCGGACGATCTCCCGCCGCTCGGCGGGCTCCCCCTTGCCACCGTAAATGCCGACCAGGCCGCACATCCCGTGCCTCCGCTCTCGGACGTCGGAGCAGTATCTCACGACCGGAGATCCGGGTCCGTGCCGGCAACCAGTGACGGCGTCCGGGCGGCAGTGCCGGCGGCGGGTACGCCCTCGGGCCCCGACGCCGACACGGACCCGCTCAGGTTATCCCTTGGCCTTGATCTCCACCGTGGTCGAGTGCTCGCTCATCTTGACCGGAGCGGCCTCCTCGGCCGGAACGCCGAGGAAATCGGCCACCGAGGAGACGATCTTGGAGTACCACACCGAGGCGGTCACGGTGACGGTTCCCGGCGGCAGGTCGTCCGGCAGGGTCCAGCTGAAGGTCTCGTTCTTCGCCTCGAGCGGCGCCAGTCGGTAGTCGGTGCCGAATCCCGCGGTGTTCCACTGTGCGATGGTCATGCGACCCTTCTCGTCGAGGTATGGCAGGCGGAAGATCCGATCGCCGGCCGGAACGTTGCCGTCTCGGAGCAGCCCTTTGAAGTGCTCGATCCCTTTGATGTCGCCGATGTCCTGATAGGCGAGTGCGTCGGCGCTCGCGATCGTGAGCGCCTCGCCGTCGAAGCCCTTGGCATCGACCGGCAGGTGGTGGGTCCGCCCGTCGGCGTCCGTCGCCCGGACATCGAGCCAGACGACCCGCTCTTCAGCCGATCCGGTCGGGATCATGTGGCCCGCCTTGGCGTTGACGACGGTCGCGGTGAACACGACCCGATCTCCGGGCGAAACCTCGAGCTCGGACGGGTGGATCCGGACCTCGACCGCGCCCATCAACTTGCCGGTGTCGTGGGCGCCGTGGAACAAATGCCAGCGGACATCCGGGTGGTCGACACCCCCGGATTCCGGCGCCGAGTTTCCGGCCGCCACGGGCATGTGGCAGTCCTGGCAGACGATGCCGGCCTCGGCCTGTGGGCTGTTCTGCCACTCGAGGTGGGTCGCCTTGACCCACATTCCCCAGGGGTCCTTCTCGTTGTGGCAGGTGCCGCAGAACTCGGCGGTGCCCAGGTAGGGATTGACCACGATCTCGTGGCCGGGGCTCTCGACGCCGGCGCGCGTTCCCTGCATGCCGGCCTCGGGGTCGACGGTGAAGTTGAAGTTGAACGGCACGTCGCCGTCGTGGCCGGTGATCGCGTGGCACAGCGCGCAGCTGACGCCCTCGTTGGCCCGGGTCCCCTCGGCGGGCCGCTTCGGCGGAATGTCGCCGGCGAGGAACGCGAGTGGCGC
This sequence comes from Holophagae bacterium, assembly GCA_050115855.1. Classification (GTDB taxonomy): domain Bacteria; phylum Acidobacteriota; class Thermoanaerobaculia; order Thermoanaerobaculales; family Sulfomarinibacteraceae; genus JAHECW01. Next base: position 1,268 of record JASFPU010000011.1, on the reverse strand, counting down.
GTGGCACCCGTTGCAGCCCGCCTTGACCCCGGCGACCTTGTCGACCTCCTCGCTGTGCGGCAGCGCGAGCTCGAAGTACTCGATCTCGTCCCAGTGGTGGACGAACGACTGCGACATCAGGGCCTGGTGGTGCTGGCGGGTGATGTCGACGTGGCACTCGGCGCAGACCGCATCGGTCTCGAACCGGTCGTACGGCTGGCTGCCCAACGCGGCATCGCCCGCCGGCGATCCGGCGCGGGCGATGACCGCGACGACGGCGATGACAAGTAGCGGGACGAGCCAAGCGATCCTCTTCATGATTCCTCCTCCACGACCGCCGGGTCGGCGGACTCACTCCTATTCCGAAGAGTGGACCGATGGTTCGCCGATGTCAATTTGAGAGCTTGATGAAGTGTGGAATCTCGAGCTTGTGGCGCCGACCGCGATGACCTTGAAGAGGTTCGACTCGGGGCCGGTGGACGAGCGCGTGTGCATCGGTATAATGCGCCAGATTTCGTTCAGAAAAGACGGGAGGACGGTGACGACAATGAAGATCGCGGCAGTCGGGTGCGGTGTGCTGGTGCTCATCCTCGGGGTGGTCGTCCTGATGGGGGTCGGGAGCTACAATCGGTTGGTCGGGCTGGAGGAGAACGTCGACTCGGCGTGGGCCCAGGTCGAGAACGTCTACCAGCGGCGGGCCGACCTGATTCCCAATCTGGTGGCGACCGTGAAGGGTGCGGCGGACTTCGAGCAGGAGACGCTCACCAACGTGATCGAGGCCCGTTCCAAGGTCAGCCAGATCAACTTCGACGAGGCGCCGAACGCGGCCCAGCTGCAGCAATTTCAGGAGGCCCAGGACGGGCTGACGTCGGCCTTGTCCCGTCTGCTCGTGGTCGTCGAGCGGTACCCCGATCTCAAGGCGGTTCAAGCGTTCCGCGACCTCCAGGTCCAGCTCGAGGGCACCGAAAACCGGATCGCGGTCGAACGCAACCGCTACAACGAGGTGGCGCGCGAGTTCAACACCGCCCGGCGGAGCTTTCCGACCGTGATATTCGCCAACTTCCTCGGCTTCGGACCCAAGGCGTACTTCGAGTCGACCGAGGGTGCGGAGACGCCGCCGACGGTCGAGTTCTGATTCGTGCCCCGGATTGACGACCTGTTCACCGCCGCTGACCGCCGGGCAATCGCCGAGGCGGCGCAGCAGGCGGAAGGCGTCACGTCGGGCGAGATCGTGCCGTGCGTCGTCGGTGCCTGTGACGACTACCCCCTGACCGGGTGGAAGGCGGCCG
>JASFPU010000010.1:0-16091 GCA_050115855.1 Holophagae bacterium | reverse complement strand
CAGAGCCAGCTCGTAGAGCTCGCGCTGGGCCTCGAGCATCTGGGCTCGCGAGAATGTCTCGCCCTGCTCGATGCCGGTGCGGCGGAGCACCCGCCGGACGACCGACTTCCGGGTTTGACGCAGACCGGCGATCACCACGTCGCCGATCCGAACGTACCGACCTGGGTCGGCGTCGAGCTCGATCCGTGCGTCACCGGGCTGGCTGTCGTCGACCCGCGCCTCGACCCGGCCGTCCGGATACCCGGTGTCGGCGAGGAGGCCCTCCAACCGGCGGCGCGCCACCTCGAGCTGTCGCGGGTCCCAGGGCGCCGCCTCGTCGAGGCCGAGCGATGTGCGGTCGAGCGCGGCGGCGGTCTCGGCCGGGACACCGATCAGGCGGACCTCCGACACGAACCAGCGCAGGCCCTCCTCGATCGGGAAGACGACGCGCACGGCGTCGTCGCCGTCGGGCTCGAGAATCGGGACGCCGACCTCGGCACTCGGGAAGCCCCGGCTGCGATAGAGGTCGACCAGCGCCAGTCGATCGCGCTCGAGCGAGTGATCGCTGACGTCCTGACCGCGCAGGCCGCGGGTCGGACCTCTGTGGACCGACACCGCCGACTCGAGCCGGCGCGATGACAGGTTGCGACCGCCCGGAAACTCGACGGCGGCGACCGACCGGACGACGCCGGGGTTGGCGGTGACGAAGAGGACGGGGCCGTCGTCGGTCTCGGCCAGCTCGGCGGAGACCTCCGCGAGCAGGAAGCCGGCCTCCTGGAGACGCTCGCGGACCCGCTGGGCGAGGGCGTCGGTCTGCTGCGGGTGGAGCTCTTCGCGACTCGGGTCCGGCATCGCCTTGGCCACCGCCTTGGCCGCGGCGTCGGGGTGGACCAGGTGCAGCCGGTAGCGCTCGCCCGTGTCCACCGTCAGGACGAGCTCGATCCGGTCGCCGTCGCCGCGACGCGCCGCGTTGATGACCTCGGCGTTCCAGAAGCCGGCCTTCTTGAGCCCGGTCTCGACGTCCTGGCGCAGGCGGTCCTCGAGCTGCGTCGTCAGCCGGCGGCCGGCCTTGACCTTCGGTGTGATCTGGGCCGCGATGTCGGGATCGTCGACTCCCTCGACCCGCACCGACGCGACCGACAGCGGCGGACCGACATCGACGTTGACCGTGAGCCCCACCGTGTTGGCGGTGCGGTCGTAGTCGAGGTAGATTGCGACCTGGGGCCGGCTGAACCCGCGGTCGGCCAACCGGCGCCGGATCCTCCTTTGGGAGGCCTCGACGGCGGCCACCGACACGACGTCGCCGGGCTCGATCTCGAGCCACTTGTCGATCCGCCGCCGGGCGATGAGGCCGCTGACCTGGATACTGACCGCCGACACCTTGGGCCGGTGGCGGATCTCGACCCGGACATCCAGTCCGTCCGGCGACGGGGCAGATGCGATCCGGACCCAGTCGGTCGTCGTCGAGGCGTAGAGCGAGACGATTGCATCACGCAGTTGCATCCGATCGAGCTCCGCGCCGACCTCGAGACCGAGCACCTCGAGCAGGGCCTCCCGGTCGACCGGGCCGTCGCTGTCCACCGTCACCGAAGCGATGGTCGGGCGCGACGCGGTGGCCGCGGCTGGCAGCCCGCAGGCGACCGCCGCGCAGGCGACGATGAGCAGCCAGCGGCGTCCGGCGGTGGTGGCGGTGGTGGTCGTCAACCTGCCGCCCTTCAGTACGGTCGGCGCATTTTGAGGTCGACGCCGTACGAGCCGTCGAGCTCTCGGCTCGCCTCGAGGAACAGGCCGGGCGCCAGGTACCATCGGCTGACGATGACCTCAGCGCGCTCGGCCGACAGGTTCGACTGCAGGGTCACGGTCCAGTTCGGCGCCAGCTGCTGGACCAGCGTGACGCGGGCCGCCGGGCCCCCGGTGGCGGTCTCGGCGAACGGGTCGACGCGGACCTGGGGCAGCACCAGCTTGGTCCGACGGTCGAGCTCCGACGTCAGCTGCTGGGACAGCAGTGTCGACGCCAGGCCGACGCCCATCGCGCCGCTGCCGAGGGTGTCGCTTCGATAGCCCATCGCGAGCAGCGAGTAGACCTCCTCAGTCGGCAGCGGCGGGTTGGACGTGACCTGGGGAACGAGCCGGTCCGAGGTTCCCGACACGCGAAGCGTGACCTGGTAGTTCTGGACCCAGGTTCGCAGCTGGAGCTCGACGATGGGATCGATTCGATCCGGATCCGAGAACGTGAACGTGCCCCGCTCGAGCTCGTAGCGGAGGTTCTGCAGCGTGACCTCGCCGCCCTCCTCGAACTCGATCTTGCCGATGATGCCCGGGCGGCCCAGAGTGCCGGTGATCTGCAGCGAGGCCGAGCCGAGCAGCCGGATGAAGGGGTTGCGCAGCTCGATGGTCTGATCGGCCTCGACTCGGAGATCGAGGCTCGGACCGCCCTCGACGGAGGGCGTCGATTCTCCTCCGAACCACTCCACCAGAAGGACCGCGGGGTCGTCCCGGCGCAGCAGCGAGACGCGGTCGATCTGCAGGTCGCCGCCGATGTAGAGGTCATCGACCGGACCGCTGATCTGCCACGGTCCCGACACCCGTGCTTCAAGGCCTGGGAAGACCGCGTAACGGAGGCCGTTGATGTCGCCGTTGAGATCGAGCGAAATGGCGCCGTCGCGCACGGCGATGCGTCCGTTCGCCCGCCCCCGTCCCTGCATGAACCGAAAGCCGGACCCGTCGATGACGAGCTCGTCCGACGACAGCAGCACCGTGCCGTCGATGCCCGACAGGATGGTCTGTCCACCGGGCAGCCGGAACGAGCCCTGGGCGATTTCGGCGATGCCCTCGAAGCGGGGCCGATCGAGCGTGCCGAGCATCTCGACCACGCCGGTCGCGCGGCCCGCCGGCTCCCACTCCGGGACCAGGAAACGGAGCAGCAGCGCGTCCAGGGTCCCGGTCGCGTTGCCCCGGAGCGAGCCGTCCGCGGCGATGCCCCAGCGGAGGAAGACTCGATCGGCCCGGTGGGCGAGGTACAGGTCGTTGACCTCGAGACCGTCGGCCGACAGCTCGAACCGCCCGGGCTCCAACAGCTCGATCGGCGACTCCTGGAGCTCGAGACCGAGCTGGTCGACGAAGCCGGAGATGACCGGCGTCGACCCACCCGGCCAGTCGACGTCGATGCCGACGGTCGCGGTCCCGACCAGCGGGATGCCCGACCCCGGCAGTACCATGGCGAGCAGCTCCTCGGCGGAGATCAGCCGGAGATGTCCCGACCCGGCGAGGTGGTTCGGACCGACTCGCTCGAGCCGCACGCTGCCGGACAGTGCGTCGCCGAGGTTGCCGTCGATCGTCCAGCGTTCGGTGGCGGCGTGCACGCTGATCCGTCCCGCCGGTGTGTCGGCGTCCAGCGTGCCGACCGGTCGGCCGTCGGGGGTCAGGCGACCGTCGAGATGGGCGTTGGCCGTGTCGCCCACGACGCCGGTCAACGTGTCGCCGAGAAATCCGAGCGGCAGATTTGGCCAGTCGAGCTCGCCGCCGACCTCGTTGTCCGGCACCTGCCACCAGACCCGTCCGCGCAACCCGCCGTCAAAGTCGATACCGCGTGCCTCGAAGCGGGCGTCGGCGAGGTCGATCGTCGCGGTGGCGTCGCCGAGCTCGACACCGGCGACCCGGACGTCGTCGAGTCCGGCCGCCCACGAGCCGCGCGGCAGGCCGATCGGTCCGCGCAGCCCACCGGTGAACGACAGCACGCCGTCGGCCACGCCTTCTTGGCCGATCCACGCGGCCAGGTGATCGATCGGCAGGCGGTGGCCGCGCAGATCGATGGCGAGCTGGTCGTCGCCGACCGCGTCGTCCCAGGTCAGCGTGCCTTCGATCTCGCCGGTGCCGTCACCGAGCTGAAAGCGTGACGGACCCAGGGTCAGTCGCCCGCCGCCGATCAGCGCACTCGCCACCACGCGGTCGAGCGCAACCGAGCCGAGGCGCAGCGGTCGGGCGTCGATGCGGGCGTTGACCAGGAGCCCGCTCCACGGTCCGCTGAGCGACACCTGGAGCCGCCCCTCGCCCTCGACGTCGGGCAGCACGCGGCTGCCGACCCAGGCGTTGACCATGGGCGCGACCTCGGCGAGGTTCGCCGGATCCGCGGTGATCGACCACGACGGCTGCCAGCTGCCGATCTCGAGCGGCCCCTGCCAGGTCAGCGCCGACTCACCGAGCCGGAGTCCGTCGGCGGCGAAGTCGAGCGCGCCGTCGCCGCGCAGTTCGATCGTGACCTCTCCGGCCGCCGGCAGCGCGCCCGCCGTCGGGCTCAGCGCGACGTCCGCGCGGCCCCGGCCGCGGGGCAGCTGCTTGCCGGACCAGTCGAGCGCCACCTCGGTGTCGAAGTTGGCGGCGATACCGGCGTCCGGGACGTCGAGGTCGCCGAGCAGGCCGCCGACCTCGACACCGCGACCAGTCACCCGCACCCGGTGGGTGTACGGGGCGTGGAGGCTGTCGAGCACGTAGCTGCCGCGCAGCCGACCGCCGTGGAAGTCAGCGCGGTCGAGCTCGCCGCGCAGCCCGTCACCCTCGAGCAGCACACGCCCGGCGACGTTGTCGACCGTAAAGCCGGCGGTGTCGATGCGGCGGGAACGCACCTCGACCGAGAGCAGGCGCTCCCGATCCTCTCCGGGTGTCAGCTCGGCCGCGACCTCGATCGAACCTGACAGCAGGTTGTGTGCCTTGACCACTCGGTCGAGGGTCGTCAGGTCGATGCGACCCCGGGCGGCGATCAGGGTCGGTGTGTCGCCGCCGACGGTTCCTCGGCCGCTCAGCGAGATGCCGTCGCCTTCGGCGGTCCACGACGGCAGCTGGAGGCCGTCGTCGATCGTCAGTCGTGCGGCCAGAGACACGACGATGGGCCGAATGCTCGGGGCGTCGAGCTCGACCCGCTCGATCCGGACGAAGCCGCTCGGCGGGCCGCCGTCGGAGCTCCAACCGGCGTCCATCCCGGACAGGTCGAGATCGATTCGACCGGGCAGTCCGCTGCCTTCGAGCTCGACGTCGGACAGCTGGAGCTGTCGGGCCCGGACCTTCAGATGGCGGTCGCCGCGCGGCTCCACCCGCTCCGGCCGATCGAGGGCGAGCCTGACGCCGGTCGCCACCACCGTTCCGAGCTCGACCGTCTGACGGGTCAGTCGCACCCGCGCCAGATCGACTGACGCGCGCTCGATCTCGGCGCGGATCCCAGGTCCCTTCAGCCGAACGTCCTCGAGGTGCACCCGGGGCGGCAGGAAGCCCCAGCTGAGCTCGCCGATCTCGAGCTCGAGGTCACGTTGCTCGGCGACGTTGGAGATCCACTGCCGCGCAAGCCGTCGGGTCGGTCCGGCGGTCAGCAGCAACCGCGCGACGAGCGCCACCATGAGGAACGCGGCGACCATGGCCAGCACGGCGATGATCGTGCGTCGCAGGTGACGGTATCTCAGCCGCCTCTCTCGCCCCATTTCAGCTTCCGGTGGAGCACCTGGAAGTAGGATCGACTCGGTGCGGTGATCAGGAACACCGGGTCCGAGCATCGCCGGATGCGGACCAGATCCCGTGGGGTCAGGGGGAAGCCCTGCTGGCCGTCGAGGGTCAGAAAGACCTCCTCCGACAGGCTCTCGAGCCGGATCTCGATGACCGAGTCGAGGGACAGGGCGATCGGTCGGTTGGTCAGCGTGTGCGGGCAGATCGGTGTCACCATCAGGACATCGAGGGTCGGGTAGAGAATCGGCCCGCCGGCCGACAGGTTGTAGGCGGTCGACCCAGTCGGGGTCGCGACGATCAGTCCGTCCGCCTTGAAGCGGCTGACGAACTGGTCGTTGACGTGCATCGACAGCACCAGCATCCGCGCCAGCGCCGACTTGTTGATCACCACGTCGTTGAGCACGGAGTGGGTGGTCGCCTGCTGTCCCGGCGTGTCGACGGTCACCTCGAGTCGTTCCCGCCGCTCGAGGGTCGCCGTGCCGTCGATGGCGGAGTGGAGCATCGGGAAGAGGTGCTCGGCCGGGTGCTCCGTCAGGAAGCCGAGCGTGCCCATGTTGATGCCGAGAATCGGGGTGCCGTCGATCGGGCCGCGGGTCACCGACAGCAGGGTGCCGTCGCCGCCGAGGACGACGATGAGATCTGCGTTGGCGGTCAGGTCGCTGCGCTCGAAACCGTCCTCGGTGTCGAGCACCTTGGCCGACGCCCGGTCGAGCACCGGTTCGATGCCGAGCCGCTCGAGTTCGACCAGCAGCTGCCGTCCGAGCTCGGCAGCGTCGGCGCTCGATGTCTTGAGCACGACGCCGACCCGGCTGATGGACTGTTTCGTCACCGCGCCATTGTAACGCTCCGGCCGTCGAAACCACGGCCGACGGGTCGTCTCGGACGGCGGCGGCCGGTCAGCTGCGACGAGCGGTGGTCGCGCCGGCGGTGGGGTGCTCGCTGGGCGGCCCAGATGTAGTGGTGTTGCTTGGTTGAACACACAACATGTAGTGGTCGTCCCGGGCTCCAGAGCCCGCCTCGTCCGATTGTCGTCAAAACCCGCTAAACACCTCGCGGCCAAACCCTTGACAGGGCAGTTTCGGACGCTCATGATGGGGTGGCCTGAAGTGGTCGAAAGGGGTTGAAAGTGGCTCGCTCACCTCCGCGGGCCGCTTGAAACGTCGGAAGGAGCAACTGTGGACCGGTTCCGAGGGGGATTCCCGGCAACCATCGACGCCAAGGGTCGCGTCAAGCTGCCGGCCCGGCTGCGCGAGCAGCTCGAGGGTTCCTTCGGGCGCGAGGTCTACATCTGCTCGTTCTTCCCTCACGAGCTCCGAGTGTACCCGCTTCCCGTGTGGCAGGGGGTCGAGGAGCGTCTGCTGTCGAAGCCGACCATGAAACCGGCGGTCCGCAAGCTCATCGAACGGGTGAACTACGGCCAGCTTCAGGAGATGGACGACCACGGTCGGGTGCTCATCCCGGCCCTGCTCCGCGAGATGGTGGAGGTCGAGGGCGAGGTCGTCGTGTCCGGCCGGATCAACCACCTGGCGGTCACCAACCGATCGCGCGCCGCCTCGTTCCTGACCGACGAGGTGCTGAGCGAGGACGAGCAGCACGAGCTCGCCGACCTGGAGCTGTGATGGAGGAGGCCGGTGGACGCGATTCACGTCCCCGTGCTCACCACTGCGGTGGTCGACTGGCTGGCGCCGACCGCCCCCGGTCTGCTGGTCGATGCAACGATCGGCCTCGGTGGGCACGCCGCCGCACTGCTCGACGCGGCGCCCGGCTTCGAGCTGCTGGGTGTCGATCGTGATCCGGTCGCCGTCGCCGGGGCGAGGCGACGGTTGGAGCCGTACGCGCGCCGGGTGTCGGTCGTCAACGCCACCTTCGACCTCGTCCCCGACCTGCTCGCCGAGCGTGGGCTCGGCGCACCGGCGGCGGTGCTCGCCGATCTCGGGTGCTCGTCGCTTCAGCTCGACACCCCGGAACGGGGGTTCTCGTTCTCCGCGGACGGGCCACTCGACATGCGGATGGGCGGCTCCGGGCCGACGGCCGCTGAGCTGGTCAACACCGCGGACGAGGAGGACCTGGTGACGGTGTTCTGGCGCTACGGCGAAGAACGGCGGTCCCGGGCGGTCGCGCGGGCGATCGTCGAGGCCCGCCGGCGCCGGCCGTTGGCCACCACTGGCGACCTCCGACGCCTCGTCGAGCAGGTCATCCCGGCCCACCGGGGGCAACGGATCCACCCGGCGACGCGGGTTTTCCAGGCGCTGCGGATCGCGGTCAACGACGAGCTCGGTCAGCTCGAGCGGTTTCTCGGGCCGACCGCGCGCAGCCTGAGGCCGGGTGGGCGGATCGCCGTCATCTCGTTCCACTCGCTGGAGGACCGGATCGTCAAGCAGACCTTCGCGCGGCTCCAGGGGCGGTGCACCTGTCCGCCCGATTTTCCCGAGTGCCGCTGCCAGCCCGAGCGGCTGCTGCGCGTGCTCACCCGGAGCCCGATCCGTCCGACCGAGGATGAGACCCGGACCAACCCACGGTCGCGGTCGGCGCGGCTGCGGGTCGCCGAGCGGCGAGAGGGGAGCTGACGGTGGAGCTCCCGGTCGTCGGACCGTCGAATCGATTCCTGGTCGCCCAGCGTGATCACCGCTGGCCGCACGTGCTCAGCACCTTCCTGCTGCTCGCGGTGCTCATGGTCGGGGTGCTCGGACTGGTCGGCTGGCCGCGGCTCAGAATCACGTCGATCCACTACGATCTGATCCGGTTGCGCGCCGAGGTCGGCGAGCTGACCGAGCACGAGCGGGCGCTCCGGCTCGAGCTCGAGGTCCGCCGCAGCCCGCTCGAGCTCGCCGACCGGGCTGCCGAGCTCGGTCTGGTTCCGTCCGACACCGACGCATCGGCCGTTTCGGCCGCTGACGGGAGCGAACGGTGAGCCGCCGGCGTCTGTGGGTCGTCGGCCTGGTGCTCATCGCCGGCGCGCTGACGGTGGTGGCCCGGTCGGTGCAGATCGCGCTGATCGAAGGTTACGAGTGGTCTGCTCGAGCGGACCGACAGCAACAACAGGAGATCAGTGTCCCGGGACCGCGCGGCACGATCCGCACCGCCGACGGGTACGTGCTGGCCACCTCGGTCGACCGGGTCGCGATCCAGGCCGACACCCGGCTGCTGTCGGACCCCGAGCTGTTCGCCCAGGCGGCCGCACCGTTGCTCGGGATCGACGGCGACGAGCTGGTCGGACGCCTGGTCGACGGTCCTCGGGCGGTGTGGTTGGCCAAGCAGGTGGCGCCCGAGGTCGGCGAGGCGGTTCGCGAGCTCGCCCCGACCGCGGTCGCGTTGGTGCCGGACTTCGAGCGCGTCTACCCGCTCGGAACGGTGGCGGCGCCGGTGGTCGGCTTCGTCGGTCGGGAGGAGCTCCGCATGGTCGGCCGTGAGGGGCTCGAACATCACTTCGACGAAACGCTGGCCGGCGAGCCGCAGACCTTTCTCGCGGTCAACGACGCGATTCAACGCAAGGTCCGGCTCGAACGGGTGGAGCGCGGTCAGGACGGCTGCGACATCGAGCTCGCGATCCACGCCCGGCTCCAGGCGGTGTGCGAGACCGAGCTCGGACGCGCGCTTGACGAGCTGCACGCCGACGCTGCGTCGGCGGTGATTCTCGATCCTCGTACCGGGGCGGTGCTGGCGCTGGCCTCGATGCCGTCGTTCGACCCCGCCGCGTTTGCCGAGGTGCCCCAAGAGCGCTGGCGGCTGCGGCCGGTGCAGGACGCTATCGAGCCGGGCTCGACGGTCAAGCCTTTCGTCGCCGCAGCCGCGCTCGCCGCGGGCGTGGTTCGGCCCGGCGAACGGTTCGACTGCCGCGACCGGGGCATCCGACTGGCAGGATTCTGGATCCGCGACCACGTCGAGCCGGGTCGCTACACCCTGGACGAGGTGGTCGCCCACTCAGCCAACACCGGGATCATCGAGGTCGCGGAGCGGATCGAGCCGGAGCAGCTGTACCGGGCCTTCGACGCCTTCGGGTTCGGCCGGCGCACCGGAGTGAACTATCCCGCCGAGGCGAGCGGCCTGATGCCTGGGGTCGAGACCTGGTCCAAGCTCAGCCGAGCCAGCTTCGCGATCGGCCAGGAGCTGACCGTGACCCCGCTCCAGGTCGCGCTCGCCTACGCCGTCATCGCCAACGGCGGCTGGTTGCCAGAGCCGTGTCTGGTGACCAGCGTCTCCGGCCGCGAGTGGTCGATGCCGAGCGATCGCTCCTACCGGGCCCGGGTGCTCGACGGGTCACTCGCCGCCCGGTTGCGCGCCATGCTCGAAGCCGTGGTCGTCGAGGGCACCGGCGACGGCGCCCGGGTGCCGGGACTCCGGGTCGCAGGCAAGACCGGCACGGCGCAACGCGCGGTCAATGGCGGCTTCGACGACCGGCACCATGTCGCCTGGTTCGCCGGCTTTCTGCCGTTGCCCGATCCGCGGCTGGTGATCGTCGTCGCGCTGGAAAATCCGAAGACCGACTTCTGGGCGTCGACCGCGGCGGCGCCGGTGTTCGCCAGGATTGCCGACGCGGCCGCCGCGCACCTCGACCTTCCGCGCGACGGAGGCGAGCCGACCGCTGTCCGGGTGGCGCACGCCGCGCCGGCCGAAACCGGCACCGGCGGAGGCGGCGCGTGAAGTTGTCGGATCTCCTGCGCCGCTGTCCGAACGCGCACCTCGAAGGAGACGGCCGGCGCGAGGTGAGCGGCATCAGCCACGACTCTCGGCGCGTCGGTCGGGGTGAGATCTTCGCCGCGCTGCCGGGCCTCAACGTGCACGGCCTCGACTTTCTCGACGACGCGGTCGCGGCCGGCGCGGCGGCCATCCTGAGCGACGCCGACCCGCAGCCGGGCATCGATCTGCCGTGGATACGATCGGTCCAGCCGCGCCGCGACATGGCGGCCATCGCGTGGCCGCTCGCGGGCGACCCGCAGCGCGATCTCACGCTGATCGGGGTCACGGGCACCAACGGCAAGAGCACCACCGCGTCGTTGATCGGTCAGCTGCTCGAGGCCGGAGGAGTGCGGACCGCGGTCGTCGGAACGCTCGGCGTCCAGCTCGCCGGCGAGACCATCGCGGCCACCGAGCGCACGACACCCGAGAGCACCGACCTGGCGCTGATCCTCCGCCGCGCGGTGGACGCCGGCGCCCGCGCCCTCGTCATGGAGGTCTCGTCGCACGCGCTGATGCAGGACCGGGTGGCGGGTCTGGAGTACGACGTCGCCGTCTGGACCAACCTCAGCCGCGACCACCTCGACTACCACCTCGACATGGAGAGCTACTTCGCCGCCAAGCGTCGCCTGTTCGACCACCACATGGCCGCCGGTGGTCGTCGGGTGTTGGCGGTCGACGATCCGTGGGGGGCGCGACTGCTCGACCGGCCGGTCAACACCGACCTGTCGTGGGGTCTCGACCGGGGCGATGTCCGGGCCAGGAACCTCGAGTCCGACCTCGAGGGGTCGCGCTTCGAGCTCGTGGTGCCGGACGGCGCGGTGCGGGTCGAGCTGCCGCTGGTCGGCATTCACAACCTGCGCAACGCGCTCGCCGCCGCCGCCGCCGCGGCCGCCTGCGGCGTCGCGGCCGACGCGCTCGCCGGCGGCCTGGCCGCGGCCCGGCCGTTGACCGGGCGGCTGGAGCCGATCGTCACCGATCTCGACCTGCCGATCTTCGTCGACTTCGCCCACACCCCCGAGGGGCTGCGCGCGGTGCTCCAGTCACTGAGTCGGATCACCAACCGTCGCCTGATCGTGGTCTTCGGTGCGGGTGGCGACCGGGACCGGGGGAAACGGGGGCCGATGGGGTTCGCGGTCGGCCAGCTCGCCGATGTCGCGATCGTGACGTCGGACAACCCGCGCTCCGAGGACCCGGCGGTGGTCGCGGCGGCGGTCGCCGAGGGCGTCCGGGCGGCGGGCAAGGAGCCGGTCATCGAGCTCGACAGACGTGCGGCGATCGCGCGCGCGCTGGAGCTGGCCGATCGTCGGTCATTGGTGCTGGTCGCCGGCAAGGGCCACGAGTCGACCCAGACGATCGGCGGTCACGTGATCCCGTTCTCGGATCAGGAGGTGATCGTCGAAGAGGCCGGGAGGGTGCCGTGCAGCTGACCGCCGAGGGCGCAGCAACGCGGGTCGCCGGCCTCGTCGAGGGCTCGCGTGAGGTGCCGCTCACCGGCGCGGAGGTCGACTCCCGCCGGGTCCGGCCCGGAGATCTCTTCGTGGCGTTGCGTGGCGACCGTTGCGACGGGCACGCCTTCGTTCTCGACGCCCTGGAGGTCGCGTCCGCGGCGCTCGTGCGCTACGACGCCACGTTCGACTCGATTCCGGCCGACCGGGCGCTGATCCGGGTCGAAAACCCGCTGTCAGCGTACTGGGAGTTGGCCCGATCGGAACGCGAGGCGAGCGGCTGGCGGGTCGCGGCGATCACCGGCTCGGTGGGGAAGACCACCACCAAGGACATGCTCGCGGCGCTGCTCGACGCCCGGTTCAGAGTCGGGGTGACGTCGGGCAACCGCAACTCGACCCTCGGTCTGCCGGCAGAGGTGCTGTCGCAGCCGCCGGACATCGAGGTCTTCGTCGCCGAGGCCGGGATGAGCCGCGCCGGCGAGCTCGACACGATCGGTTCGATGCTGGTCCCGCAGCTGCTGCTCTACACCCGCCTCGCGCCGGTCCACATCGAGTTTTTCACCAGCTTCGACGGCATCATCCGTGCCAAGGGCGAGCTGCTCGCCCACCTCGATCCAATCGGCACCCTGGTGGTCAATGCCGACGACCCGAATCAGCGCGACTACCCGTCGGCCACCATGGCGTCGGTGCTCCGGTACGGGACGCCGACGGCCGACGCCAGCATCGACGGGCTCGAGGACCGCGGTCTGTTGGGCACCCGATTCCGGCTCCGGCTGCCGTCGGGGACGGTCGACATCGAGCTCGGTCTGGCCGGCCGGCACCAGGCGGAAAACCTGCTCGCGGCAGCGACCGCGGCCGATGCGTTCGGCGTCGGAGCCGATGCCGTGGCCGACATCGCACCGCGGCTCGAGCCGCCGCCGCGGCGGGGCAGGATCCACCACCTGGACAATCGTGTGACGATCGTCGACGACAGCTACAACGCGTCGCCTGTGGCAATGAGCCGATTGCTCGATCTGCTCGCCGCCGCGCCCGGGCGACGGGTCGCGGTGCTCGGCGAGATGTACGAGCTCGGTGACAGGACCCCGGAGGCACACCGAGAGGTCGGCCGACGTGCTGCGGACGTCTGCGACGTGCTGATCGCGGTCGGCGGCGCTCCGGCCGATGAGCTGGCGGGCGCGGCGCGGGCGTTCGGCATGGCGAGCGACGCGGTGATCCGGGTGGCCGACGCCGAGGCCGCAGCCGAGGCGCTCGCCGCCGTGCTGCAGCCCGGTGATGTCGTGCTCGTGAAAGGCTCGCGCGGGGTCGGGCTCGACCGCACGGTGGACGGCGTGATCGGGCAGGAGGCGGCCTGATGCTGTACGCCCTGCTGACGCCGCTGTCCGACACGTGGTTCGGCTTCAACGTCTTCCGGTACATCACGTTCCGGACCGGTCTGGGCATCGCCACCGCGTTCTTCATCAGCCTGGTGGTCGGGCCGTGGTTGATCGGTCGCCTGCGTTCGCTCCAGATCCAACAGGAGATCCGCGAGGAGGGTCCGGAGCACCACCGGGTCAAGGCCGGGACGCCGACCATGGGCGGCGTGCTGATCGTCGGGAGCTTCGTGCTCGCGACGCTGATCTGGGCCGATCTGAGCAACCGCTACGTCTGGACGGTCCTCGCGGTCACCGTGGCGTTCGCGGCGATCGGCTTCCTCGATGACTGGATCAAGGTCCGGAGCCGCCGCAACCTCGGCCTTACCGCGCGCCAGAAGCTCGCGCTCCAGGTCCTGGTCGGTCTGGCGGCGGGGCTCGCGGTGCGCCAGGTCGCCGCGGGGACCGGTCACGCCGGCGCGCTCGCCGTGCCGTTTCTCAAGAGTGTGCTGATCCCGCTCGGGATCTTTTATCTGCCGTTCGTCGTCGTCGTGCTGATCGGCGCGTCGAACGCGGTCAACCTGACCGACGGTCTGGACGGCCTCGCGGTCGGCGCCATGGCCATCGCGGCCGCGACCTACACGATCTTCGTCTACGTCGCCGACCACGTCCGAATCGCCGAGTACCTGCGCATCGTCTCGGTCCCCGGTGCCGGTGAGGTGGCGGTGTTCACCGGCGCCATGGTCGGCGCCGCCCTCGGTTTTCTGTGGTTCAACTGCCACCCGGCCGAGGTCTTCATGGGCGATGTCGGATCGCTGGCGCTGGGCGGTGGGATCGGCATCGTCGCGGTGGTCGCCAAGCAGGAGCTGCTGCTGGTCCTGGTCGGTGGTCTGTTCGTCCTCGAAGCGCTGTCGGTCATGATCCAGGTGCTGTCGTTCAAGCTGCGCGGCAAGCGGGTGTTTCGCATGGCGCCGCTCCACCACCACTTCGAGCTCATGGGCTGGGCCGAGACCCAGGTCGTGGTCCGGTTCTGGATCATCGCCGTGGTCTTCGCCCTGGCCGGGCTGTCCACGCTGAAGCTGAGGTGACGATGGTCGGCGGCATCCCCTCCCGCGTGCTCGTCGTCGGCCTGGGCAGGTCGGGCGTGGCCGCGGCGCGTCTCGCCGCTGCAGATGGCGCCGAAGTCGTGGTCACGGACCTGCGGCAGCCGGACGAGCTGGGCACCGCTCTGGATCGACTGCCGGACGGCGTGGAGCGGGCGCTCGGCGGCCACCCGGAGCGTTGCCTCGACGGGGTCGACCTGGTCGTCGTGTCACCTGGAGTTCCACCGGCGGCGCCACTCCTCGTCGGTGCCCGGAGCCGCCGCCTGGAGGTCGTCACCGAGGTCGAGTTCGCCTGGCGCCACCGGCCGGACGCACCGCTCGCAGCGGTCACCGGCAGCAACGGCAAGAGCACCGTGACGACCCTGATTGCCGACATGCTGAGCCGGTCCGGCGTGGCTGCGGTGGCCGGCGGCAACCTGGGCACCGCCGCCTCCGAGCTCGTGCAGGCCGGCGGCTGGCAGGCCTGGGTGCTCGAGGTGTCGAGCTTCCAGGCCGAGCTGCTCGGGTCGATGGCACCCGACGCGGCGGTCTTTCTCAACCTCAGCCAAGACCATCTCGAGCGCCACGCCGATCTCGCCGACTACCTGGCGGCCAAGCGGCGCCTGTTCGCCTTCCAGACCGCCGGCGACACCGCAGTGCTGAACGCCGACGATCCGGCGTCGGCAGGCACGGCGACCGCGGCCAAGCGGCGGCTGTTCTCCATCGAAGCCCGGGCCGACGCCTGGCTCGACGGCGATCGGCTGATGCTCGACGGCGACGAGCTGACTTCGGCCGGGCGGGTCCGGATGACCGGGGCCCACAATCTGGCGAACGTCCTCGCCGCGGCGCTCGCCGCCAGCGTGCTGGGTGCCGATCGCGAGGCGATCGCCACCGCCGCGGCGACCTTCGACGGTCTGCCGCACCGCCACCGCACGGTGCACTCCTCCGGCGGCGTGCGGTTCGTCGACGACTCCAAGGCGACCAACGTCGGCGCGACGTTGGCGGCGCTCCGGGGCTACCCGGAGGGGAGCCTCCACTTGATCCTCGGCGGCCAGGCCAAGGGGCAGGATGTCACGGTGCTCGGCAACGAGATCCGACGGACCGTGGCGCGGCTGTACGTCATCGGCGTCGACGGTGCCGTGATCGCCGACCAGCTGGCCGGTGCCGCACCGATCGAGCGCTGCGGCACGCTGGACGAGGCGGTGCGCCGAGCACGCGCTCACGCCGTTCGGGGCCAGACCGTGCTGCTCGCCCCGGCGTGTGCGTCCTTCGACCAGTTCTCCGGGTACCACGAACGCGGCGAGGTGTTCGCCGCTCTGGCGCGGGAGGAGGTGGCGGCGTGCCCATAAAGCAGCGCTTCGACCGCCTGCTGCTCGGCGCCGCGATTCTCCAGATGGCGGCCGGGTTGGCGATCCTGGCGTCGGCGTCGTGGCTCATCGCCACCGAGCGGTACGGCCGACCCGGCTCGTACTTCTTCACCTGGCAGGCGGCCACCGCGATGGTTGGCCTCGGCCTGCTCGTGGTCTGCATGCACCTGCGGTCGGACCTGCTCACCGAGCCGAGGCTCGCCGCCCTCGGCGTCGCCGTCAGCGGTCTGATGCTCGCCGCGGCCTTCCTGCAACCGCCGGTCGCGGCAACGCACCGATGGCTGTCGATCGGTGGTCTGTCGCTGCAACCCTCGGTACTCGCGCGGGTCGCGCTGACGGTCTTCGCCGCGGTCGAGCTCGACCGCGCCCGGCGTGCGGGTTGGGCCGCCGTCGGCCTCACCCGCCTGGCGCTGGCCGGCTCGGTCACCGTCGCCCTGATCATCGCCGAGCCCGACCTGGGCTCCGGCGCGCTGCTGCTCGTGGTGCTCGCTGCCATGGCCTTCGTCGCGGGAATGCCGATCAGGATGCTGGCCGCGCCGGCGATGCTGGGAGCCGTTGCACTCGCCGTAGCGGTGGTCTCGTCGCCCTACCGGCTGGCCCGGGTGAAGGCGTTCTTCAGCCCCGACGCCGCCACCGCCGCGGGCTGGCAGAGTTACCAGAGTCTGGTCGCGATCGGCAGCGGTGGCCTGACCGGACGCGGCT
>JASFPU010000009.1:0-16856 GCA_050115855.1 Holophagae bacterium | reverse complement strand
CGATGTCCAGGGTTGCCCGTCGGGCGATTCGTCACGCCCTGGACATCGGTCGGCACATCGACTCTTCAGATCTTCGCGAACGGCCCGGGGGTGACCATGAACGGTGGGCCCGGAGCGCATCGCTGCTCCTGATCCTGTCGCTGCCCCTGTCCGCTGCCGCTGCCGCCGCCGCTGATCGCTGCCGCTGCTCCTGACCGCTGTCGCGGCGCTACTCCGCGAGCCGCTCGACCACCACGAGCGTCGCGTCGTCGTGCAGCGGCTGGCCGCAGGTGTGCTTCTCGACGGCGCGGAGCAACGCCTCCGAGCAGCCCTCAGCGGTGCAGCACTCGGCGCGGGCCACGACCTCCGCCACGCGCTCGATGCCGAACTCCTCCTCGTCGGGGTCCTCGGCCTCGGTCAGACCGTCGGTGTAGAGCACCAGCAGGTCGCCCGGTTCGAGCCGCGTCACGTGCTCGTCGTAGGTCGCGACAGGCATCATTCCGAGCGGAAAGCCGCTCGACGTGATCTCGTCGACCGTGCCGCCCGAGCGCCGGATGAGGACCGGACAGTGACCGGCGTTGACGCCGACCAACCGCCCGTCCGGCTCGAGACGCGCCATCGCGAAGGTCGCGAATCGGTTGTCGGCGGTGGCGCCGACGAGGTAGGTGTTGACGCGTTGTGCGATCTCGGCGAGCCCGGTGCCCTCACCGGCGAGCAGACGCAGCGCCGCGTGCACGGCGGACGCGATCATGCCGGCGCCGACGCCCTTACCCGACACGTCGGTGATCGTGACGACCAGGGCGTCGCCCTCGGTCATCAGGTCGTAGGTGTCGCCGGCGACGTGGCGGCTCGGCGTCGCCTTGGCGACGAACCGGTAGCCGGCGACCTCCGGCAGGGCCTGGGGATAGAGGTGGGATTGGATCGCGGCGGCGGTCTCGAGCTCGTTGCGGAGCCGTTCGCGCTCCAGGGAATCGAGCGTCAGTCGGACGTACTCCATGGCGACCGTGACCTGGACCGCGAACAGCTCGAGCAGGCGGATGTCGTTGGCGGCGAACGGCTCGGTACCGGCCCTGGCTTCCTTGTGGGCCGCCACCAGAACGCCGAGGGTGCCGTTCTCCGAGACCAGCGGGATGGCTGCGACCTCCTCGCCGATGACCGCGTCCTGCCACGCCGCGGCGAGCTGTTCGTCGTCGACCTCGGGGCGGCCGAAGGCGCCGACGCACTCGGCCGTATCGGGCTCGTCGCCGAGGTACAGGTGAGCGCTGCGCACGCCGAGTAACGCGACCAAATGGCTGATCAGCTCCTCGGCGACCCGCTCGCGGTCGAGGATGCCGCCGATGCTGCCGGCGATGGCTCGGATGGTCTCCAGCTCCCAGAGGTGAAACCGCTCGTCGAACCTGGTCCGCTTGAGCTCCTCGCTCAGACGCCACGCCCGCAGACCGAGCCGGGTGGCATTGAGGACGGTCTCATCGAGCCGGTCGAGCTGGAGCAGGTGGAGGCTCCAGCCGGCGATGTTGCCGGCGAACGGGATCTCGCTCCAGCCCTCGGTGGCGTGCTCGACCTGGCGTGACACCGTTCTCGGCCAGCGTGCGACGTCGTCACCGTCGTGTCGGAGAATGCCGGCGCGCGAGCCGGTCTCCTCGACCAGCGCCCGGAGCAGCTCCTCCGCGAACTGTGGGTTGGGGTGGCTGCTGAGGGCGTGGTCGGCGAGCCTGAGGAGCTCACTCAACGGCATGGCCGGTCAGTGCTGCGCGGGCGGTCTGGCGATCCGGGTAGATCGACGCGTACTGGACGAGACCCATGATCTCGAAGGTCTTCGAGATGGTCGGCGTCAGGTTGCAGAACGCGAGTCGCCCTTTGTCTTCGAGCAGCTTCTCCATGATCTCGAGCAGGATCGAGACCCCGATCGAGTTGATGATTCGCGTCCCGTCGAGGTCGATGAGGAGCGTCTCGCAGCCTTTGTCGATCAGCTCGTGAGCGGCGTCGGCGATCGCCTGTCCTCCCTCGTTGTTGATGTAGCCGGCTGCGGCGATGACGCCGAATCCGTCGGTCACGACGTCGGCCGACAGGTGCATCTGATCATCGTTCATGGTGCATTCTCCACGTACTTGCGCATTCGAACCAGGGTCCTGCCGGGATGGGATCGAATCTGCACCTCGTCCATCAGCTCGCGGATCAACGTCAGGCCCCAGCCCCGTTTGGTCGTGCACCCGTGCACTCGCGACGCGCTGTTCCGAGGCACGACCCCCGGGTCGAAGCCCGGACCCTGATCCTCGACCTCGATGATCAGACTCGGGATGTCATCCGAATCGTCCGTTGCCATGCGGACTACGACCTGTCCGCCGCCGTGCTCCATGGCGTTGAGACACGCCTCGACGATGGCGACACTGGCAGCCTCGATCCGAGTCTGAGGCATCCCGAGCGCGCCACCGATTGTCTCCACGGCCTTTGCAGCGACCAGCTCGACGTTCGGCACCACCGGAAGGTGCAGCACGACCTCCATGATGAGCCTACAACTGTATCAGAACGCGAGTCAGGGTCCACGCAAGCCGGAGTTGTTGGTGGGGAATGATCAGGCTGAGGTTGGCGACCTGTACGGCGACGGCAGCAACGAGCACGACGCCTGCTGCACCGGTGACCTTCGCGAGAGCCAGGGACCTCATCAAGCAACCTCCCGCTGACGAAATGGCAAGTTCCGTGCCAACGTCGAGGGCCGATGCGTGGGGACCGGAAAGTTGCAGAATGCATCACCCTGATCGGAATTACTCGCGATATGTCGTGAACATATTGTCTTTTATGGTGTTTAATTTTTGTTGCTAATCGCACCATCTGTTGCGATTCGCTGCAGTTTGCGGTACAGCGTCGATCGGTCGATGCCGAGCACCCGTGCCGCCGCAGTCCGATTGCCGTCGACAGCGTCCATCACCCGTTCGATGTGCAGCCGCTCGAGCGCGTCGAGCGACAGCGTCGGGTCCGTGATCCCGTCCTCCGCAGCGCCGGTCTCGAGCCGGAGGTCATCCTCGGTGATGGTGTCGGTCGGTGCGAGTGCGATCGCCGATTGGAGGATGTTCTCGAGCTCCCGGACGTTGCCGGGGAATGGGTGGGACATGAGCGCGGCGAGGGCGTCGCGCGACAGCTTGAGACCGGGTCGTTTGAAACGCTCGCCATACAGCTCCAGGAAGTGGCGGGCGAGCAACGGGATGTCGGTTCGCCGGTCCCGGAGGGGGGCGATCGGGATCACGACGACCCTCAGGCGGTAGTAGAGATCCTGCCTGAATGCGCCGTCGGCGACCATCGCTTCCAGATCACGGTGCGTCGCGGTGACCAGATGGAGGTCGACCGGAATCCTCTCGCGCCCGCCGAGCCGTTCGAACTCGCGCTCCTGGACCATTCTCAGCAGCTTGGCCTGGAGCGCCGAGCTCAGATCGCCGACCTCGTCGAGAAAGAGTGTGCCTCCTTCGGCGAGCTCGATCTTGCCGAGCCGCCGCTGGACACCAGTGGCGACGCCCGCCTCGATGCCGAAGAGCTCCGCCTCGAGGAGCGTCTCGGGCAGTGCGGCGCAGTTGAGCGGGACGAACGGGCCGGTGCTGCGGTCGGAGGACGAGTGCAGCAGCCGAGCCACCCGCTCCTTGCCGACGCCTGACTCGCCGCGCAGCATCACGTTGGCGCCGGTCGGTGCGACCCGTCGGACGGTCTCGAGCATCTCCCGCACCGGCGGCGACTCGCCGACGAACCCTTCGCGCCGGGCGGTGTCGCGCAGCTCCCGGTTCTCGTCGGCGAGGCGCTGCCGGTCCCGCTCGATCGCGGCGACGCGACGGGAGGTCGCTACGGCGGTCGCCACCATGCTGCCGAGCGCGAGCAGAAACCGGGCGTCGCTGTCGGAAAACGTGATCCGGCCGACCCGGGTTTCCTTGTCGCCGAGCACCACGACACCGAGGAACTCCGGTCCGGCCCGGAGCGGTGCTGCGAGCAGCTCGAAGGGGGGCTCCCCGGCGTCGCGCTGGATGCGGACGAAGCGGCCGTCGGCCAGCTGCTCGAGCAGCTCGGGGGGGAACCACGAGCGCACCGTCTCGAAGCTCGCCGGCAACCCGATCGAGCGCACGGTGCCCTCGTGACCACCGGGGTGGAGCGTCACCACCATGCCCGCACCCGCGTCGAGGGTGCCCACCGCCCGCTGGAGCAGCTCCTCGGCGAGCTCCTCCTCCGGACGGACGGCTCCGATGGTCAGCGACAGATCGACCAGCGTCTCGAGCTGGAGCTCGCGCCAGTTCCTGTCGAAAGTGCTCATCCGGCCCCAGTGTAGCGGACGACGGGCTCGGACGATCAGGCGACGATCGCGTCGCGCAGGGTTTCCAGAGATATGGGCTTGGTGAAGATCCGGCCGAAGCCGTGCTCGCGCGCCAGCGACTCGACGTTGGCCGACAGCTCGCCGGAAACCAGTATGAGCCGCGCTGCCGGGTTGATCTCGCGCAGCATGGCGCCGAGGGTCAGACCGTCGGTTCCGGTCAGGCAGTAGTCGAGCACACAGACGTCGAAGGTGCCCGGCGAGATGGTTGCCATCGCCTCCTCGGCCGAGCCGAACGCGGTCACCTCGGCATCGCACGAGTCCTTCAACCACCCGGTCAGCGCCTCCAGGATGTCCAGGTCGTCGTCGACCAGAAGTACGCGCGGGTGGGATGTGACGGACCGGCTCGGGCACTGCGACATGACCGCCTCCGGTGTTCTTAAAAGCAATCGAGGTGCCAGGATCGATGTTTGAGTTGACGGTCCGGTGAGCCACGGTCGCGTTTCAGGCCGAGATCGGACTGTCCCCGAACGACGCAATCGACGCCGGGTATGCTCCGTCGAACGGGCCACGGAGAACACGTTAGAATGACCTCCGTCGAACGCGTGGAGGAGCGTTGATGGCAGTCGAGATGAGATCGTCGGGATCGCCCCTGTGGACATCGGCGATCGTCGTGTGCGCGGTCGCCTTCGGTCCGGTCTCCAGTGTCGCTGCCGAGCCGCCGGAGGCGGTTGTCATCGTCAGTGTCGACGCGCTCAGGGCCGATCGGCTGTCGGTCTACGGCTACGAGCGCGACACGTCGCCCGTCATCGACGCGCTGGTCCACGACGGCCTGCGGTTCGACGCGGCCCGCACCGTCGAGCCGCTGACCGGACCCGCGCTGTGCTCGATGATCACCGGCATCGAGCCCCACGAGCACGGCGCGACCCGCAACGGTCTCGAGATGAAGGCCGATCTCGCCAGCCTGCCGAAGATCCTGTCAACCAACGGTTGGACGACGGCCGCGTTCATCAGCAACTGGACCCTGCGCGACGAGCTGACCCGGCTCGGTGAGCACTTCGACACGTACCGGGAGGTGTTCACCCGCCGCCGCTGGTTCGGTCTGCTCAACCGCGAGGCGACCGCCGAAGACGTCACCGACGAGACGCTCGACTGGATCGACGGGTACTACGACTCCGCCGCTCGATCGCCGCTGTTTCTCTGGGTCCACTATGTCGAGCCGCACGCCCCGTACCGTTTCCACGACGAGTACGCCGAACGGCTCGGTATCCACGACCGCGATCCGAAGCGCAGCGATCGCTACGACACGGAGGTCGCGGCGACCGACCGCGCGATCAGCCGGCTGCTCGAGGGTCTGCACGAGCACGTGCCGCCGGACCGCATGATCGTCGTCTTCACCGCGGACCACGGCGAGAGCCTCGGCGAGCACGGCTACTGGGGCCACGGCCGCTACCTCTACGAGCCGTCGCTGCGGATTCCGCTCGCGCTGGTGTGGAAGGGGACGGTCGAACAGGGATCCACGCGACGCCAGGCGTCGATTCTCGACATCGCACCGACGTTGCTCGACCTTCTCGGGTACCGGGTGCCGGCGGAGTTCGACGGGATCAGCTGGGCGCGCGCCGCCACCGGTGCTGACCCGCCGCCGGAGCGGTCTCTGTGCTATCAGGCGCACAAGGGTGCGGTCCACGGAGAGGGCGACGACGATCGCCGCCGGTCCAAGGGGTTGCTCTCGGTCGCGGTCGTCGACGGCACGCGCAAGGAGATCCTCCGCATCAAGAACAACACGCACTCGCTGTTCGATCTCGCCGCCGATCCGCTGGAGGAGGTCAATCGAGCGACCGACGACCGCCCGCCCTCGGACCGTCTGCTCGCCTGCGTGGCAGTGATCTCGGACGGTCTCGGTGCTCTCGACACTCTGGCCGGTACCAAGCTCGACGACGAGACGGTGGATCAGCTCAAGGCGCTCGGCTACATCAACTGATCGGCGGTCGGACCGCGTCAGCTCGGCGGCATCGGCCGTCGGTACATCATCGGTCCGGATGCCGCACTCGGGTGTGCGGCGCCAAGCGCCATCGATGCGACCTTTCCCTCAAGGTCGGTCGCCTTCTCCGGCGCGCACCGGTCGGTCGAAGTCATGAAACAGGTGATCGAGCCGCTCCGGCGGCGCCGCCTCGGTCAGCAGCCGCACCAGTTTGACGGTCCGTTGCAGCATCACTGAGGTAGGCCAGCTGCACGCCAGGCCCGCGACCAGGGCCGCGGCCGCCGCATCCCGGATCGTCGGGTGGACCGACCCGAGGTCGTCGTCCGGCCGGCTGCCCTTTGACACGTCGCGGTTCGAGACCACGGTCACGGGGATCCCGTGCAGCTCGACGATGACGGTGGCCAACGCGAATCTTCTCAGGACTTCACGCGCCGCCGCGAGCTCGGGGTCCTCGTCCGCGTCCCGCTCGATGGCCGCCATCTCCACCACCTGGTGCGATGGAATGCGCAACCATCGTGCGCCGAGCAGCACCGTCCCGAGATCACCGGGCCGTAGCCACGGCAGGTTGAGATCGACGTCGACGAAGAACGGGACGCCGGTCGATTCCCGGATGCTCCGCAGCGCGGCGCGGGCCCCGTCCGATCGTGCTGCGGTCGTGGTCTGAAACGCGAGTGGTGGCGCCGTCGACTCGACCACTCGTACCGCGGCCTCCGGGTCGAAGCCGTCCCACGCGCACGCCGCGTCGCCGTCCGCGCCCGCCCGCCAGGTCGGCCGCTCGCCGTCGATCTGAACCCCCGACGGATCGGCGCCGAGCCGGACCAGAACGTCGAGCGTACGGCGGCCCGGCTCGTCGTCGCCGACGCGGGTCACCAGCAGCGGATCGAGACCCATGGCGAGAACGTGCCGGACCACGTTCATCGCGCTCCCACCGGGTACGGCCCGACCGTTGTCGAGCGTGACAGGCACCACGTCACCGACCACAAGGGGACAAAGGCGCGGACGGCCGTCTCGCCGATCCGACAGGTCCGAACCGTCGGGTTGGCGGTCGAGCTGGGAACCCCGACGCCGCTGATCGAAGCCCACCACGTCAGCTCCGGCCAGCGGCCCGCGCAGGTACGGCAAGCGTCAGCCCGATGAGGACGACGGCCGATGCACCCATGCCGTAGAACACGGGATCGGCCGGAAGGTCGAGCGTCAGCAGCGTCAGTCCGACGGTCAGCGACCCACCGGTGACGATGCTCCAGAAGGCGGCGGTGCCGCTGACCCGAGGCCAGAACAGCGCGCCCAGGGTCGGGAAGAACAGACCGGCCACCATGAACGCGTAGGCGAGCAGGATCGAGTCGATGACGTTCGGCACCCAGAGCGCGAAGGTCACCGACCCGAGCCCGACCACCACGGTGAGGATTCTCGACAGCACGAGCAGCGACCGCTCGGAGGAGGCGGGTGCGACGTGGCGACCGATCAGGTCATCGACCAGATTGCCGACACTCGCGAGAAGACACGAATCGGCGGTCGACATGATCGCAGCGAAGTAGGCCGCCAGGATGAGACCGGTGGCGCCGACCGGCAGGACGTCACGGATCAGCAGGGGTAGACCCATCTCGGGATCGGCCGCCGGGAAAAGAACCCTCGCGAACATGCCGAGCGTGGCGCCGATGAACGCCATGGCCGGGTACTCGAGCAGACCGGCGAAGAACCACGCGCGGCGAGCGGTGGCGACGTCACGCGAGGCATGGATGCGCTGGTACAGGGTCATGGCGACGAACCAGATCGGGACGATGGTGACCATCCAGGTCACGAACTGGAGCGCCGTCACGTTGGACAGCGAGAACATCTCCGGAGGCAACGCCGCACGCAGCCCGGCGAGGCCCCCGACTGCGGAGTAACCGAGCGGGATCGCGAAGATCGTCAGACCGAGAAACAGGATGCCCCACTGGATCGTGTCGGTGTAGACCACCGCCTGCAGGCCGCCCAGCGCCGTGTAGACCACGATGACCAGCGACATGGTCAGCACCGCCGTGGTGAGATCGAGCTCGAAGGCCGCGGACGCGAGCTTGCCGCCGGCGAGCAACTGTGAGCCGGTGAAGCCGGCATACCCGACGGCCGACACGACCGCCGCGACCAGCCGTGTCGATTCGCCGAACCGGTGCGCCAGAAAATCCGGGAACGATCGGTGCGAGTAGGCATCGCCGAGGACTTTGACCCGCGGTACCAGCACCACCGCCGCGAGCCATGCACCGATGAGGCCCGAAAACAGCAACCACGACGCCGACAGTCCCATGACGAAACCGAGCCCGCCGAGCCCGATCGAGAAGCCGCCGCCGACATCGGTCGCCACGACCGACAGGCCAATGTGTCCGGCGGTCATGTTCCGGCCGCCGACGAAGTACTCGTCGAGGCCGCTCTGACGACGCTGGAAGTAGAAGCCGACAGCGAGCATGCCGAAGAAATAGGCGCCGAGAATGACCATGTCGATGGCGTGCACGGAACCGGCCTCCGGGATCAGTTGTGGGCGGGGGAGGTGAGGTGACTGCGAGCGTTTTCCATTGTGTGCAAACTATCTCAGACGCCGGTGCTCGTCAAACCCGTCGACGTCACCGGGAAATGCAGGCGCGATCGAGCTAGAATGCTGGCCGGAGGATCCGACGGTGACATCCCGACAGCCGACCACCGCAGATCTGCACTCGCACACGACCCGTCAGGTTGTCGCGGCGCTGCGCAGGATCATCCGCGCCATCGACCTGCACTCGCGCAGCCTGGTTCACCGGTACGGTCTGACCGGTCCCCAGCTGGTCGTTCTCAAGGAGCTCATCGAACGCGCGCCGCAGACGGTCAGCGAGCTCGCCGCGTCGGTCAGCCTGAGTCAGGCGACGGTGACCGGGATTCTCGACCGGCTCGAGCGCAAGTCGATGGTGTCGAGAAACCGCGACTCCGCTGACAAACGAAGGGTCCTGGTCACTCCGACCGCGGCCGCCGAGGAGGCGCTCGCCGGTGCGCCGCCGCTCCTCCAGGAGCACTTCACCGACGCATTCGTGCGGTTGCCGGACTGGGAGCAGAGTCAGATCCTGTCGTCGCTGCAACGCATCGTGGCGCTCATGGAGGCGGGCGACGTCGAGGCCGGACCGATCCTCACGACGGGTCCGCTCGACGCGACGCCGGAAGAAACCGAGGCGTTTCTGGAGAACGTGCCGTCGGATCCCAGCGCCGGCCGCGGCGGCAACTGACACACCGGATCGTTGGCGATCGATCCCATGTGTGTTAATATTTTGCATACGATGGATTTGATCGGCCTCGCCGCGGTCTCCGAGTACGTCCCGTCGATCACCGGCGACCGCCTCGCCTGAGGCCTTCTCACCCCCCGAAAGGTGACATCCGATGTCTCAACATGACAACGACCTCGCCGCGACGGCCGTGGCGGGCGAGGACCTCTGGTACAAGCAGCGCTCGGTGTGGCGCGACGTCCCGATCGAGCAATGGCGCGACTGGACGTGGCAGATGCGGCACCGCATCCGTTCGGCTGAAGAGCTCACGCGGGTGACCCCCATGACGCCGCGCCAGCAGCGGACGATCGAGCGGGCGCTCGACCGGTTCCGCTTCGCCATCCCGCCGTACTACGCGTCTCTCATCGACCCGGACGACCCCGAGTGCCCGATCCGGCTCCAGGCCGTGCCGGGTGAGGGCGAGCTCAACATCGGTGAGTTCGACATCCAGGACCCGCTGAACGAGGACGGCGACTCGGTGGCGCCGGGCATGACCCACCGCTACCCCGATCGTGTCCTCTGGGTCGTGATGCACGAGTGCGCGATGCTGTGCCGCCACTGCACCCGCAAGCGCAAGGTCGGCGAGCGCCCGGCCCCGATCAGCGACGACGCCCTCACGGCGGGCATCGACTATCTCAACGCCAACTCGGAGATCCGCGACGTCCTGCTGTCCGGCGGCGATCCGCTGCTGCTGTCCGACGACCGCCTCGAGCACATCCTGCGCCGGCTGCGCGACGAGGCGCGCCACGTCGACATCGTCCGGATCGGCAGCCGGATTCCGGTCACCATGCCGCAGCGGGTCACCCCCGCGTTGGTCGACATGCTCCGTCGGTACCACCCGATCTACCTCAACACCCACTTCAACGTCCCCAAGGAGTTCACTCCCGAGTCCGAGCACGCGCTGCGCCTCATGGCCGACGCCGGCATCCCGCTCGGCAACCAGAGTGTCCTGCTGCGTGGCGTCAACGACTGCTGGGCGCTGATGAGGAAGCTCATGCACAAGCTCACGGCCAACCGGGTCCGGCCGTACTACATCTATCAGTGCGACCTCGCCGAGGGGCTCGAGCACTTCCGGACCAGCGTCGCCAAAGGCATCGAGATCATGGAGCACCTGCGCGGCCACATCTCGGGCCTCGCGGTGCCGACCTTCGTCGTCGACGCCCCCGGGGGAGGCGGCAAGATCCCCGTCCACCCCAACTACGTGGTGTCGCAGCACGAGAACAAGGTCATCCTGCGCAACTTCGAGGGTCGGATCGTCGCCTATGAAGAGCCCCGCGAGTACGTCGGCATGTGCAACGAGGGCCATCCGTGCTCGTTCTGCCGGGAGATCTACCGCACCGGCGAGTCGACGGTCGGCGTCGCCGGCCTGTTCGACGACGATCCGGACAACATCGCCCTGGTGCCGTCGACCGACGCCGGCGACGTCGCCGTGGAGGATGGGGGCGAGCTGACGCGAGGGAGGCCGGCATGACCGGGTCGGGATCAACGACCGCGTCCGAAGCGAACATGCTGGCCCGGCTCGACGGCGACGGTTTCAACGCCAAGGTGTTCTTCAGCCCTCTCAATCAGCGCATCCAGGTGCTCGAGTACGAGGCGCGCGACACCGTTATGATGGTCAACGGCCTGGGCAAGGGCGCCAGGGATGCCGGTTTCGGCAAGGTTTTCCTCAAGGCGCCGATCCACCAGCAGGCGGGCTTCGAGGACGCCGGCATGGAGGCGGAGGCGACCATCACGGGCTACTTCGCCGGCCAGCCCGCGGTCGTGATGTCGCTGTTTCTGGATCCGGACCGACGCCAGCAGCCGTGCGCCGACGAGCAGGCCGACATCCTCGACGCGATCCGTTCCCGCCCTGCCGACCCTTCCGTCCCGGACCTGCCGGACGGCTACCGGCTGCTGCTCGCCGGGCCGTCGGACGCGGACGAGCTCGCCGAGCTGTACCGCGAGGTCTTCGCCAGCTACCCGTTCCCGATCACCGAGCCGGACTACCTGGTGGAGACCATGGCCAGTCACGTGCTGTACCGGATCGTACGCGACGGCAGCGGCGCCATCGTGGCCGCCGCCTCGGCCGAGACCGATGCGGCGCACCGCAACGCCGAGATGACCGATTTCGCGACCCTGCCCAGCGAGCGCGGCCTCGGGCTCGCGCAGCACATTCTCGCCGCGCTCGAGGACGACATGGCCGAGCGCGACATCCCGTACCTCTACACCGTCGCCCGGGCGCGCTCGGCGGGCATGAACCGGGTGTTCTACAACCGCGGCTACCGCTGGACCGGAACGCTGGTCAACAACTGCCACATCGCCGGCCGCTTCGAGGACATGCACGTCTGGTGTACGTCGCTCGACGACTGACCGGCCGTCCGGGCGGTCCACCGACCGCAATTCGAACGCGACGTCCCGCGCTCACACCGCCGTCCGGCGAGCCGGCCGGAATGGCCGCGTCCGGTCGACGTTGGAAACAGACGACGGGACCGACGCGAGGAGGCACTCGGCGATGGTTGACAGAAACCACACGACTGGCGGCGGCGACACCGCCGAAGCTCCGGCCGGACCGCGCTCCGGCGGCCGCCCGGTCGTCGTCGGTGAGGTTTTGTTCGACGTCTTTCCGGATCGCAAGCGGGTGCTCGGCGGCGCGCCGTTCAACGTCGCCTGGCACCTCCAGGCGTTCGGCCTCGACCCGCTCGTGGTGACGCGAATCGGCGATGATGCGCTCGGCGCCGAGATCGTCGCGGCGATGGACGACTGGGGTGTGGATCGACGCGCAGTGCAGGTCGATCCGAGCGCTCCCACCGGTCGGGTCGAGGTCGACCTCGGCGACGACGGGCCGGCCTTCGACATCGTGCCCGACCAGGCCTACGACCGGATCGATCCCGGCCCTGCGGTCGCCGCCGTTCGCTCGGTGCCGGCCGCCGTGCTCTACCACGGATCGCTGCTCGCCAGGAGCGCCGCGGGCCGCGGCGTTCTGGACGAGCTGATCGCGGCGGTCGCCGCTCCGGTCTTCATCGACGTCAACCTGCGCGATCCCTGGTGGGACGCGACGACCGTATTGTCGCTGCTCGATCGCGCGCACTGGGCCAAGCTCAACGACGACGAGCTCGGACAGCTCGTCGGCCCGCCGGAGGATCCATCGACCGCCGAGGACCTCGAGACCACCGCCGAGCGGTTCGCGCGGCGCCACGAACTCGACGAGCTGGTCATGACCTGCGGTGCCCGGGGCGCGATGGTCTTCACCGACGGGCGCCTCATCGCAGGCCGCCCGCCGGACTCGATGGATGTGGTCGACACCGTCGGCGCCGGCGACGCGTTCAGCGCGGTCTGGATCGCCGGCGCGCTGAACAACTGGCCGACCGGCGTCACGCTGTCGCGGGCGCTGAGCTTCGCCGCAATGGTGTGCGGGCTCCGGGGTGCCACGACGGACGACCGGCGGATGTACGACGAGACGCTGGCCGCCTGGGAGGAGAACGGATGACCGACGATCGCGGACTCTACATCGCGCTGATCAGCGTCCACGGCCTGATTCGCGGTACCGATCCGGAGCTCGGCCGCGACGCTGACACCGGCGGTCAGGTCCAGTACGTGCTCGACCTGGCTCGCGCGCTGTCGGACCACCCGGACGTCGAGCGGGTCGAGCTCATGACGCGACAGATCCTGTCGGTCAACGTCGATTACCAGTACGGCGAGCCGCTCGAGCAGATCGCCGACAAGGCGTGGATCGTCCGGCTGCCGTGCGGGCCGCACCGCTATCTCTACAAGGAGCGTCTGTGGCCGTACCTGCCCCAGTTCGTCGACCACGCTCTGCAGCACTTCCACCAGATGAAGCGCATTCCGGACGTCGTCCACAGCCACTACGCCGACGCCGGCGAGGTCGGGGCGCGGCTCGCCCGGTTGCTCGACACCCTGCTCGTCCACACCGGACACTCGCTGGGGCGCAGCAAGCAGCAACGCCTGCTCGACAAGGGGATGTCGCCCGAGAGGATCGAGCAGCGCTACAACATGCGCCGTCGGATCGCGGCCGAGGAGCGGGTGCTCGCGGCGGCCGACCTGATCGTCGCGAGCACGGAGCAGGAGGTCGACGAGCAGTGGGGGCAGTACCCGGACCACCCGCGCAGCCGGATGCTGGTGATCCCGCCGGGCGTCGACCTGGACCGGTTTTCACCGCCGAAGCGGGGCGAGCCGAAACCGCCGATCGCGGACGAGATCGACCGCTTCCTGACGCGGCCGAAAAAGCCGCTCGTGCTCGCGCTCCAGCGCCCGGACGAGCGCAAGAACCTGGCGACCCTGATCCGCGCCTACGCCGAGAACCGCGAGCTGCGATCGCTCGCCAACCTGGCGCTGGTGATCGGTACGCGGGACGACATCGGCGAGCTGCCGAAGCCGCAGCGCACCGTCCTCGACGGCATGCTGAGGCTGATCGACCGGTATGACCTGTACGGCTCGGTCGCCTACCCGAAGCGCCACCGTCCCGAGGACGTGCCCGATCTCTACCGGCTCGCCGCCCGGCGGCACGGCGTGTTCGTCAACCCGGCGCTCACCGAGCCGTTCGGCCTGACGTTGATCGAGGCAGCGGCCAGCGGCGTGCCGATCGTCGCCACCGACGACGGCGGTCCTCGGGTCATCCTCGACGTCTGCAAGAGTGGCCTCTTGATCGACGCGCTCGATCCGGACGGCATCGGTGACGCCCTGCTCGAGGTGCTGTCCGACCGCCGGACGTGGCGACGCCGGTCGCGGGCGGGGATCCGCGGCGCGCACACGTTCTCGTGGAGCGGTCACGTCGAACGGTACCTCAAGGAGGTCGACCGCCGTCGGCGCACCCGAGCCCGCCGGAGCGCGCCGTCCGTGCCGCGCCATCCCCTGGTGCTGAGCGACCACCTCGTGGTGTGCGACATCGACAACACGCTGACCGGCGATCGCGAGGCGCTCGGCAGGTTCACCGACTGGCTCACCGAACACCGCGACGATGTCGCGTTCGGCGTCGCCACCGGCCGCGTGCTCAAGAGCACGCTCAAGGCACTCGACGAGTGGGACATCCCGCGCCCCGACGTGCTCATCACCGGCGTCGGCAGCGAGGTGTCGTATGGTCGAAGCGAGCCCGTCGAGGACACCGGCTGGCGGCGCCTGATCGACCACAAGTGGGACCGCGACCGGATCAAGGCCGCGATGACGGGCGTCCCGGGCCTGCGCCTGCAGCCGAAGGCGGACCAACGGGCGTTCAAGCTGAGCTACTACATCGACCCGGACAAGGCGCCGCCGATCGCCGAGCTGCGCCGGCGGTTGAAGGAGGCGGGCCTTCGCGCCAACGTCATCTACTCCCACGAGGCGTACCTCGATCTACTCCCGGCCCGGGCGTCGAAGGGGGCCGCGATCCGATACCTGGCCCACCGGTGGGGTCTGCCGATCGAGCATCTGCTGGTCGCCGGCGACTCCGGCAACGACGCGGAGATGCTGACCGTGGGCGCGGCCGGCGTCGTGGTCGGCAACCACAGTCCCGAGCTGGAGCAGCTGCGCGGGCGGGAGCGGGTCTACTTCGCCGACGCGGACCACGCGGCGGGGATCCTCGAAGGCATCGAGCACTTCGGCTTCACGGCCGAGATCCAGTCGAACAGCGACGCCGACGACGACTGACCGACCGTCTCGTGGCGCGAGAGGACGGCGTGGATCAGTCGGCCATCGAGCGTGCCCGGGGGCGCAGCTGGAGCGCGTAGAGCATCTCCAGATAGCGTCGCGTCTCCCGGTGCTCGAGATTCGTGATGTACTTCCAGAAGCCGTAGATGCGCGCCAGCGTCATCATCCTCTCGGCGTACAAACGCCAGGTGTAGCGGCTCATGACCCGGTCGATCCCGCCGTCGGAGATCGCCTTCCAGTGATCCGGATCGTCGGCGCAGCGCTCGAAGAACGAGGCCATGAGCTCCGCCGCCTGGTCGCCCTGATTGGGATCGATGTGAAAGCCGCTGGTGCCGTGCTCGATGATCTCGAGCGGCCCGCCGAAGCAGGTCGCGAAGGTCGGAAGGCCGCACACCATGGCCTCGACGACGGTCAGCCCGAACGCCTCGAACTGCGCCGGCTGGACGAAGGCGCCCCGACGGTCGGCGACCAGCCGGTACAGCTCACCGCCGACGATCCGGTCGACGTGCTGGACCCAGCGCATCTCGCCGTCGAGCTCGTGGCGGTCCATGATCTCGTGCATGCGTTCGATCTCGGCGATCTCCTCGGCGTCGTCCGACGCGCCCGGGTCGACGAAGCCGGCGACCAGGAACAGGTTGGCCGACGAGCGGAGCCGGTCGCTGGCGCCGAACCACTCGGCGAGACCGCTCAGGTTCTTGACCCGGTCGAGACGCGCCATGGAGAACAGCACCGGTTTGTCGCGATCCGCGAGCTCGCCGCGGGACGTATCCGACGTCGCGCCGAACAGCAGGTCTTCGAGCTCGTCGTGAAGGCCGACGAGGCGGCGCTCGGTCTCGGAGTAGGGGAAGTAGATCTCCGGGTCGGCACCGGGCGACACGATGTTGAACCGGGGATCGAAGACGTCGATCCCGTCCACCACCCGGTGCAGTCCGGGCAGGGTGTAGGCCTTGTAGCTCTCGTACTGACCGGCGCTCTCGTCGGTGCCCGCGATCTCCTGGAAGGTGCTCGTGATGATGAAGTCGGCGACGTTCATCGAGATCAGATCGGCGGTGAACTGGCACGAGAAGTGGTAGCGATCCTCGTTGTCACGCCAGTACAGATCGGACAGCAGGTACTTGGTCTTCTCCAGCGCGTGAGCGATGGTGCACTTGGTGACGTGCAGGCGTTCGCCGATGATCGCGGCGGCGAGGTTGCCGTCGGAGTAGTTGCCGACCACGAGATCCGGCCGGCCGCCGAGCTCGGCGAGGATCTCCCGTTCGGCCTCGAGCGCGAACCGCTCGATGTACGGCCAGACCTCGAAGCGGGAGATCCACTGCGGCACGATCTCGCCCGACTCTGAGCGGAACGGCACCCGGAGGATCCGCGCGTTCGCGGTCCCCGAGATCGACTCGATCCGCTGGTTGCAGGTCGTGTCGCCGGCCTCCGGGATGAGGCGTGTGACGACCAGGATCTGTGGGCTGTAGTCGACGCCCTGCTCCTCGAGCCGGAGGCGCATCTCGCGCTCCAGGGCGCGCACCTGGTCGAGGATGTACACGACCTGACCGCCCGTGTCGGGCAGGCCCATGACGTTCGACTGCGCGAAGTAGCCGTGCGGCGACAGGATGACGACGTTGAACATCATTGGAATCCGAGCCAGCAGGCGCTGCAACGTGGCCGGATCGGGCGCCTCGAGCAGATCCTGCAACAGCTCGAGGGTGTCCCGGGTCCGGGCCGCGGTGTTACCCCACCCCGC